>WHST01000042.1 GCA_009379955.1 Streptosporangiales bacterium
CCGCGAACGCGCGCACAGCGTCAGCATCACCGGAAACCGGCACTACAATCCCGGCTGGCACCTCGCCATCGACCTACGCAACATGCTCCTCGTCTCGGAATGCACCACCCGCGCCGCACTCGACCGCAAAGAAAGCCGCGGTGGTCATACCCGCGATGACTACCCCATGACCGACCCCGAGTGGGGTCGCATCAACATCACCTTGAGCACCGGCAGCAATGACCAAGTCACCGTCACCCACCAGCCCGTCCCCGAAATGCCAGACGAGCTGAAGAAGCTGTTCGAGTAGCAGGATCAACTGCATTGGCGACATGTCTCTTGCAGCTTCTTGACGGGCAGAGCTGTCGCTTCGCGAGCTCGGGATGTGTCAGGAACCTGACGATGGCGGCGGGTTCAGCGGGCGGCCGGACCGGCGACCGGGGCGTCACCAAGGGGTCGTTGGTCTTATGGCCGGGTAGTCATTGCCGGCGGCCCTGCTCGACCCCAGGCCATGCGACAATGCTACGACTTGGTGCGCTCCCAGCCGCGGCGTGGCGCTCGGGAGGCGGGACCGGGTCGGCGAGTGCGATAGACGACGTACGGACGGAAGACGTAGCCGAGAGGTGCGGTAAATGCGTGCACCAGCCTGGTGAAGGGCCAGATCGCGAAGAGCGCCAGTCCGATCAGTGTGTGGAGTTGGAACGAGAACGGCGCTTCCGTCATGGCCCCGATGTCGGGTTGCAGGATGAACAGGGACCGGAACCAGGGTGACACGGTCTCTCGGTAGTTGTGCTCCTCTCCGACCGCGCCGGCACCGAGGAGGGTGGTGGCGAGGCCGGCGACGATGGCCGCGACGAGTACCACGTACATTGCTTTGTCGTTGCGGGTCGTCGCCATGAACACCGGCCCGGTCGTGCGACGTCGATAGATCAGGATCGCAACGCCGGCCAGCGTCGCGAAACCCGCGATGCAGCCGAGCAACAATGCCTGCATGTGATACACCCCTTGCGAGATGCCGATGGCGTCGGTCAGGCTCTGCGGAACGACGAGACCTATGAAGTGACCGATGACCACCACCAGGATGCCGAAGTGGAACAGCGGACTTCCGATCCGAAGCAGCCGAGACTCGTACAACTGCGACGAGCGGGTGGTCCAGCCGAACTGGTCGTATCGGTAACGCCAGGCGGATCCGCCGACCAGCGCCGCGATCGTGACGTAGGGAAGGACACCCCACAGGATCAGGTGAACAGCGCTCATCGTCGGCCCACCTCGCTCGTGCCCACTGGGCCATATGGTTCGATCCCGACGGTCTCCTGCGGCGGGCCCGCCCTGGCGAGTCGCCTCGCGGCGGCACGGTCGCGCGGCGAGGGCCCGGGGAGCAACGCACATAACGCCTCGAGCACCGTCTCGTACGGGGAAGCCTCGTCGTGCAGCGCCAGCCTGAGCAGCTCGAGACCGGCTCTGTGCTCCTGCACGAGCGCCAACCCGTCGACCAGGTCACCCATCGCCGCGTACTCCAACGCGACAGGAAGGTAGTCCGGGAGCTCCGCCGGGCCGAGCTCCAAACCGCCGCGACGATAACGTTCCTTGAGCCGCGCCAGTGACTGGCCGCGACGTCGGGTCTCACCGTCGACCCACCAGGTGAGGTAGAGACAGCACTTTCTACGGCGGTCGAAGGTGGCGACGTAGTGCTCGGCCAGGGCTCTGGGTGCGGTCTGAGCGAACTGACCGAGGAACCTCTCCAGCGCCTGCCGGGACGCGGATGCCGGCAACGCAGACACTGCCGCAGCGACGAGCGGGATCCGGCCCCGCACCGTCTCGTCGGGGTACTGCAACAGGATCGAGACCGCCTGGCACACGACCGCGGCGTCAACGGGTGCGGTCATCGCCGGTCGCTCGCCTTCCAGGCGCGTCGTGGGGAGGAGGGAACAGGCCTTCTGGTGCGCCTTTCCCGTCCCAGTTGAGCAGGTTGATCCGCGCGCCTGGGCGCTCCGGGTCGACGATCCCGCCGGTGCTCTGGCGCTGCTTCAGCGCGTGGAACGTCTCGACGGACACCGGCACCGGTTTGCCCGATGCCTCGCCGAAAGGTCCGCTGCCGTACATGCCGGGTCCTTCGTCGTAGTCGAGACTGCACCCGGTCTCCTCGAGGTGGCTCGCATCGCCCTCGTACGCCGTCGGTATGACGTAACGGTCCTCGTACTTCGCGATGGCGAGCAGCCGGTAGAGGGCAGTCAGCTCACCACCCGTCACTCCTACGGCCGCAGCCACCGATTCGTCCGGGGCGTCGCCGAGGTTGACTGCCCGCATGTAGCTCCGCATCGCGGCGAGCCGCTGCAGCACTTTCCTCACTGGTTTCGGGTCGCCTGCGGTGAACAGCTCCGCCAGGTACTCGACCGGTATCCGCAGTGAGTCGATCGCGCCGAAGAGGTTGTCGGCATCCTCACCGTCGTGTCCGGTGCCGGACAGCGCGTCGACGACGGGCGACAGCGGCGGGACGTACCAGACCATCGGCATGGTGCGGAACTCAGGGTGCAGGGGAAGCGCCACCCGATGCTGCTTGGCCAGCGCGTAGACGGGCGACCGGCGGGCCGCGTCGAGCCAGTCGTCGGGAATGCCGTCCCGTCGCGCTGCGGCGACGACATCGGGATCCGACGGGTCGAGCAGAACGTCCAGCTGCGCCTCGTACAGGTCCTTCTCGTCCTCCACCGCGGCCGCCTCGCCGACGCGATCACGGTCGTAGAGGAACAGCCCGACATAACGGAGCCGTCCGACACATGTCTCGGAGCACACGGTTGGTAGGCCGACCTCGACACGCGGATAGCAGAAGTGGCACTTCTCGGCCTTGCCGGTGCGGTGGTTGAAGTAGACCTTCTTGTACGGGCACCCCGTCACGCACATCCGCCAACCGCGACATCGATCCTGGTCGACAAGCACGATGCCGTCCTCGGCCCGTTTGTACATCGCACCCGATGGACAGGAGGCGACACAGGACGGGTTCAGGCAGTGCTCGCAGATCCGTGGCAGGTAGAACATGAAGGCCTGCTCGTACTCGGCCGTCACTTTGCCTTCTGCTTCTCGTCGCATCCGTTCGACGATCGGGTCGTTGTCGACGGCTTCAGCGCCACCGCCGAGGTCGTCATCCCAGTTCGCGCTCCATTCCACCCGCATCGGCTCTCCGGTGAGCAACGACTTCGGCTCCGCGACGGGGAAGTCGTCGCCGAGTGGCGCGGAGGTGAGGTTCTCGTAGTCGTAGGTCCAGGGCTCGTAGTAGTCGCGGATGTTCGGCATCACCGGATTGGCGAAGATGGACATTAGCTTGCGCAGCCGCCCGCCGGCCTTGAGCTTCAGCCGTCCTCGCTTGGTCCGGACCCAGCCACCGCGCCACCGCTCCTGGTCCTGGTAGCGACGCGGGTAGCCTTGTCCGGGTCGTGTCTCCACATTGTTGAACCAGACGTACTCCGTGCCACTGCGGTTGGTCCACGCCTGCTTGCAGGTGACCGAGCAGGTGTGGCAACCGATGCACTTGTCGAGGTTCATCACCATGCCGAGCTGCGCCATCACGTACATCAGTACGTCACATCCTGACTGCGGCGCCGGATCACCGTGACCTCGTCGCGCTGGTTGCCCGTCGGACCGAGGTAGTTGAACGCGAACGACAGCTGGCCATACCCACCGATGAGGTGGGTCGGCTTGATGAGCACGCGAGTGAGTGAGTTGTGGATGCCACCGCGGCGACCGCTGGCTTCGGCGATCGGGACGTCGACGACGCGTTCCTGCGCGTGGTAGACGAAGACCGTTCCCGTGGGCATGCGGTGCGAGACGATCGCGCGCAACACCATCACCCCGTTGCGGTTCACCGCCTCGACCCAGTCGTTGTCGACGACACCGATGACTCCAGCGTCGTCCGGGCTCATCCAGACCGTCGGCCCTCCGCGGGACAGGGTCAGCATGATCAGGTTGTCCTGGTACTCGGAGTGGATCGACCACTTCGAGTGCGGTGTCAGATAGCGCACGACGACCTGCTTCGACCCGTCCGGCCCCAGCGCCGGCTCACCGAAGAGCCGGTGCATGTCGAGGGGCGGTCGGTAGACGGGCAGCGCCTCGCCGAACTCGTGCATCCAGTCATGGTCGAGGAAGAAGTGCATGCGTCCGGTGAGCGTATGCCAGGGTTTCAGCTCCTCGACGTTGGTCGTGAAGGCCGCGTAACGCCGTCCGCCGGTCTCACTGCCAGACCATTCCGGGCTGGTGATCACCGGTACGGGGCCCGCTTGGGTGTCGGCGAACGTGATCCGCTTCTCCTCGCTGCCCTCGGCGAGGTGCGCGAGCGAGCGGCCGACCCGCCCTTCGGCGCCACGGAACCCCTGGACCGCCAGCCGGCCGTTCGTCGTGCCCGACAGGGTGAGAATCGCCTCCGCCATCTTGGCGTCTGTATCCAGCGCCGGCCTGCCTTCACCGACACCACCGAGCATCACCCCGTTGCCTCTCGCCAGCTTCTCGACCTCCTCGTCCGGGTGGAAGGTCACGCCTTTCGTGGTGAGCCCGAGTCGCTCGGTGAGCGGGCCGAGCGAGACGAGCTTGTCGGCGACCGCACCGTAGTCGCGCTCCACGAGCGTGTACGCCGGCATCGTCCGGCCCGGGACTGGGTCGACGTCGCCGGCGCGCCAGTCGCGCACGACTCCTCCGGCCTGCGCGGTCTCGCCCGGAGTGTCGTGTTGGAGGGCTGTCGCGACGACGTCGCGTCGCACACCCAAGCGCTCGCGCGCCAGCTCACTGAACCGCCGCGCGATGGCCGTGAACGCGGCGAAGTCCGACCGTGTCTCCCACGGCGGGTCGATGGCCGGTGTGAACGCGTGAACGTACGGGTGCATGTCCGTCGAGGAGAGGTCGTGCTTCTCGTACCAGGTGGCTGCCGGCAGCACGATGTCGGCGAGCAGCGTCGAGCTGGTCATCCGGAAGTCCAGTGCGAGCAGCAGGTCGAGCTTCCCCTCGGGAGGTTCCTCGCGCCACCGGACGTCTCGCGGGCGGCTCCCCGGCGGGGTCTCCTCTGCGCGCAGGCTCGAGTGTGTGCCGAGCAGGTGCTTCAGGAAGTACTCGTTGCCCTTGCCGGAGGAGCCGAGCAGGTTGGCTCGCCACAGCGTCAGACAGCGCGGCCAGTTCTCGGGTGCGTCAGGGTCCTCGCAGGCGAAGCCCAGCTCACCGGACGCGAGCTTGCCCGCGACGTAACCGGCCACATCCTCCCCCGCGGTCTCCGCCTCGTCCGCTACGTCCAGCGGGTTGCGGTCGAACTGTGGGTACGAGGGCATCCAGCCCAGCCGCGCGGACAGCGCGATCGTGTCGGCGGTGTGCATACCGGAGAGTCCACCGTGTGCCAGTGGCGACGCGAGGGCGTCAGCGCGGTAGCCGTCGTAGCGCCACTGGTCGGCGTGGGTGTACCAGTACGCGGTGCCGATCATCTGGCGTGGCGGGCGCTGCCAGTCCGTCGCGCCGGCCACCGTCGCCCATCCCGTCACCGGGCGGCATTTCTCCTGGCCGACGTAATGGGCCCAACCGCCGCCGTTGCGACCCATCGCACCGGTGAGCAACAGCAGCGCCAGGATCGCGCGATAGGTCGCGTCACCGTGGAACCACTGGCAGATGCCCGCACCCATGATGATCATCGTGCGGCCGTCGGAGCGTTCGGAGCTCCGCGCCATCTCGCGAGCCACCCTGATGGCCGCGGCGGCAGGTACCGAGGTCAGCGGCTCCTGCCACGCCGGCGTGTACGGCTGCGACACGTCGTCGTATCCGGTCGGCCACGTCCCCGGCAGCCCCGGCCGCGACACCCCGTACTGCGCGAGCATGAGGTCGAACACCGTCGTCACCAGCCGGCCACCGATCCGCCGCGCCGGGACCCCGCGCCGCAGCACGTGTTGCCCGTCGTCGAACGCCGGCAGCAACAGCTCCACCGAATCCGCATCCGGGCCGAACAGGGTCAGCTGCGGCGTCACGTCGCCGAGGTCGAGATTCCAGCGGCCGATGCCGCTCTCGGTCCACCTGTCACCGAGAGTCCCTGGAGGGACGACCGGCTCACCGGTGCGCCCATCGACCAGGACCGGCTTCCACTCGGCGCCCTCGCCCCTGTCACCGAGGTCGGCTGCGCGGAGGAACTTCCCAGGAACGTGTGCGGAGACGCCGTCGTGGTCGTGCTCCTCCAGCGTGACCAGGAACGGAAGATCGGTGTAACGCTGGACATAGTCGACGAAGAACGGTACGCGCCGCTCGACGAAGCACTCCTTGAGGATCACGTGCCCCATCGCCATCGCCAGCGCACCGTCGGTGCCCGGTTGCGCGGGCAGCCACTGGTCGGCGAACTTGGTGTTGTCCGCGTAGTCGGGAGACACCACGACGACCTTCTGACCGCGATAGCGCGCCTCGGTCATCCAATGGGCGTCCGGCGTCCGCGTCACCGGAACATTCGACCCCCACATGAGCAGATAGGCGGCGTTCCACCAGTCACCGGACTCGGGTACGTCGGTCTGGTCGCCGAACACCTGTGGCGACGCGACGGGGAGATCGGCATACCAGTCGTAGAACGACGTCATGCAGCCGCCGACGAGCTCGATGAAGCGCGAGCCGACCGCATGAGAGACCATCGACATGGCGGGGATCGGTGAGAACCCGGCGATGCGGTCGGGACCCCAGGTCGCGATCGTGTGTACGTGCGCAGCCGCGACCATCTCGACGGCCTCGTCCCACGACACTCGGACGTGACCGCCCTTGCCGCGCGCCTCGTGGTACCGACGCCGGCGTTCCGGATCACCGACGACGTCGGCCCACGCCGCGACCGGATCCCCCAGCCGCGACCTCGCCTCGCGGTACATCTCGACGAGCACACCGCGCGCGTACGGGAACCGCACCCGCGTCGGCGAGTACGTGTACCAGGAGAACGCCGCACCACGTGGGCATCCGCGTGGCTCGTACTCGGGTGAGTCGGGCCCCACCGACGGATAGTCGGTCTGCTGACTCTCCCACGTGATGATCCCGTCCTTGACGTAGACCTTCCACGAGCACGACCCGGTGCAGTTGACCCCATGCGTCGACCGGACGACCTTGTCGTGACTCCAACGGTCCCGGTAGAAGACGTCGCCGTCCCGCCCGCCCGCGCGCATGACCGCCCGGAGGTCAGGTGAGACTTCACGCCGGTTGAAGAAGCGCCCAGCGCGCATCAGCGCGTCGGCAGCTGATCCGTCGGTACTTCCCCGCGAGCTGGTCACGCGCGTACCCCCGACCAATGCATAGACGCCCTGGCCCGGCAATCCACCATCTCGCAGTCAGCCGGTTCGCACAAGATGCCTGCCGGCGCCCATCATGGTCAAGGGACCAAGGTCCTCACAGGCGAGCCGTCCGACCGTGGCGACTCCCGTAGAACACGGCGAGGATACGGCGGTCGACAGCGTTCGAGCTGTTCCATACTGGGCATTGCATCGAGTTGTGAGGACACGGTGAGCGACGCAAACGAGACGGCCGTCAACAGGGCCGATGAGCGATCGGGGGCCACGGGCCACCGCCCTGCCGTGATGCTGTCGCTCGCCACGCTCGGGTTCGCGGTCACATTCTGGGCCTGGGCGTTGCTGGCGCCGCTGGGTGCTGCCCTACGGCAGGAGCTGGGACTGACGTCCCTCCAACAGTCGCTGGCCGTCGCAGTGCCGGTCATCGTCGGATCGCTCGGCCGCATGCCCGTCGGTGCGCTCACTGACCGGATCGGCGCTCGGCGGATGTTCCCCTTGATCGCCGTGCTCACGACTCTCCCGGTGCTCTATCTCGGGCACCTGGCCGACTCTTACACCGAGATCCTCGGGGGCGGCTTCTTCCTCGGCCTCGGCGGTACGACCTTCGCGATCGGTGTGCCGTTCGTCAACGCCTGGTATCCGCCGCGGCGACGCGGGCTTGCCATCGGCATCTTCGGCGCCGGCATGGGCGGCACCGCGATCTCGGCCTTCACCACGGTCCAGCTCACCGAGCGCTTCGGCAGAAGTGTCCCCTTCGACCTCGTCGCGGTGGTGCTCGTCGGTTACGCGGTCGTCGCGGCGATCATGCTGCGCGATCGACGTACCCCTACGAGGCAGACCGGCTCGGTGCTTGCGCGGATCCTGACGATCGCGCGGACGCCGGTCACGTTGCAGCTGTCGTTCCTCTACGCGGTCGCCTTCGGTGGGTTCGTCGCGTTCAGCGTGTACCTGCCGACGTACCTGACGACGGCCTACGGCCTCGCTCGCTCGGACGCCGCCCTGCGCACGGCGGGCTTCGTACTTCTCGCGGTCGCCATGCGCCCTGTTGGCGGCTGGATGTCCGACCGGCTCCACCCCGGGCCAGTGCTCATCGCCTGCTACGGCAGCGTCGCCGCCCTCGCCGTCCTCGCGTCCGTCGAGCTCGCGCTCGTCCCGTTCGGGACCATCGCGTTCCTCGGCATGGCGGCCGCTCTGGGCGGCGGAGCCGGTGCGGTGTTCGCCCTGCTCGCACGGCTCATCCCCGTCGAGCAGGTCGGATCGGTCACCGGCCTCGTGGGTGCCGCGGGCGGTCTGGGCGGCTTCTTCCCACCACTGGTCATGGGCGGCGTCTACAGCGCGGCTTCCGACTACACCTGGGGATTCGTCCTCCTGGCAGTCACCGCGGTGTTCGCCGCTCTCTTCACGAGAATCGTCGTGCGGAGACGACCCCAGCCTTGAAGGCTTCTACCGGACCGTGGAGGTGCAGCGTGTCCACGTCACGCGTCGTCCGTATGGGTCTGCTCGTTGCCATCGTGCTGGTGCTGGCGTCCTGCGCGGCGGGACCGAACGACGCCACAGCGGGAGGGTCGTCAGATCTCGCGGGGTTCTGGCTGGGCTTGTGGCACGGCGTGATAAGCCCGGTTACCTTCGTGATCTCGTTGTTCACCAGCGATGTCAGCATCTACGAGGTGCACAACAACGGCAACTGGTACGACTTCGGCTTCATTCTCGGCGTCGCCGCGGCTTTCTCTGGTGCCGCGGGATCTGGCTCGGCCGCACGGCGGAACCGACAGTCACCATCGGGCAAGACGTCTAAGAAGTGAGCTGCCACCGATTCGGGACGTGACCGCCGCGGCGGCGTCAGTGGTGCAGCTTCACGCCGTGCAGCGGGTGCCTCTCGACGCGGGCGTTGGGGCCGGGGAAGACGAGGGTCACGTGGCCGTCGTCGAGCCAGTGGACGCGGTACGGCGGCGTGCCGTCAGCGTTCCTGACCTCGGTGATCTGTCCCGTCCGACGATGCTTCTCCGCCGTCTCGCTCTCGATGACCAGCCAGTCACCCGGTCGTGCCTTCATGATCTCCTCTTACCGTCGAGGCAGCGCTCAGGAGTAGTTGCGGACGATCTCGACCGGGCACTGCGCATGGTGCAGCACGGCCTGGCTCACCGAGCCGAGCAGGAGCCCGCGGAACCCGCCCCGACCCCGTGATCCGACGACGACCAGGCAGGCGCCACGCGACTCCTCGACAAGGAGCTTGCCCGGCTTCGTGTACCTGACGCGTCGCTCGACGTCGACATCCGGGTACTTCTCGCACCAGCCGGCGAGGAGCTCGGCGAGCATGCGCGACTCCTCCTGACCGACCAGCTCGGGGTCGAAGACCAGGGGCAGCATCGCACCCGTTCCCAGCGACGCCGGGGTCGTCCAGCCGTGGACCGCGGTCAGCCCGACACCACGTCTGGACGCATCCTCGAATGCCACGCTGATCGCCAGGTGTGACTCCGGTGACCCGTCCACGCCGACCACCACGCGTCCTGCCGACGGCCCTGCCCCGGTACCGGGGCGGACGACGACCACGGGACACGATGCGTGTGCCGCGATGTTGACACCGACCGAGCCGACGAGCAGGCCGCTGAACCCGCCGAGCCCCCGGTTCCCCACGACGACCGTGTCCGCATGGCGGGACTCGGCGATGAGCATCGGCGCGGCCGCGCCGGTCACGACCTCCCCCCACGCCCCCACCCCAGGAGAGGCAGTCCGCGCATGGGTGAGTGCCGCGTCGACGAAGCCGTCAGCGGCGTGCGCCAGGCCGCCGTCGGGCGGCCCGTAAGGCGATGGCCCGAGCTGCACGTCCATGAGCGGCCAGACGAACGCGTGCACGATGCGCAGGGGCCGCCCACGCAGGTACGCGAGCTCGGCCGCCCAGGCGACCGCGTCGAGGCTGTCGTCCGATCCGTCGACTCCGACGACGATCGGCGCGTCGGCTCTTCTGGTCATCATGTCTTCCGCTCACTTCCCTGATGCCTACTACGGCCGCACGGCTCTGCGTCTTCATCGGACCTCGCGACAGTCGTCGGCAGCCAGAGCCCAGTGCGACGGCTGGGACCGGGTTCCGCCCAACGCGGCGCTGAAAGCACCAGCTATCAGTCCTTCGTGCGCATGACGACGACGGGACAGGTGGCGTGGTGCGTGCACCGGTCGCTCACCGAGCCGAGCAACGCGCCGGCGAAGGCTCCGTGACCGCGACTGCCGACGACGAGCAGCTCCGCGTTGCGGGCGGCGTCGACCAGTACCTGGGCGGCATTGCCCCTGCGCAGGTCGCCCGTGACCTTCACGTCGGGGTGATCGGCCGTTGCCTCACGCACGCACTTGTCGAGGGTCGCGCGATCTCTGTTCGCGTACTCGTCGATGTCGATCTCGGGAACCCAGCCGTAGTACGTCATGGGGAACTCCCAGGCCATGATCGCCTCGACCTCACCGTCGACCAGAGCCGCCTGACGGACGGCCCAGGCGAGTGCCTCCTTCGACTCCTCAGAGCCGTCCACGCCGACGACGATTCGCCGGTCACCTGTCTCGGTCATGTGCCCTCCTCTGTCCTTCCAGATCGTGTCGGCGTCACGGCCAGACATGCAGGGGCGTGCGGTACCGAGGGCGTGGGACCTTCGACCCGACATTCCGCAGCCGGGCGGTTTGGATACGCGTGCGAGGACGTTCGTCCCTGGGGGCGGACGTCGCCCGAGGCGACGATCGCGGCAACAGACCTACGAAGAAGGAGTCGTCATGCGCGCCGTCGTCTATCACGGGCCGGGATCGAAGAGCTGGGACGAGGTACCCGATCCGGTACTTCAGGAAGACACCGACGCGATCGTCCGTGTCGACACCGTGACCATCTGCGGCACCGATCTGCACATCCTCGGAGGCGACGTGCCCGAGGTCACCGAGGGCAGGATCCTCGGTCACGAGGCTGTCGGCACGATCACCGAGATTGGTGCCGCGGTCAAGAACGTACGCGTCGGTGACCGTGTTCTCGTGTCCTGTATCACCGCCTGCGGGCGTTGCCGCTTCTGTCGCGAGGGCCGCTACGGTCAGTGCCGCGGTGGTGGTGGTTGGATCCTCGGTCACCTGATCGACGGCACGCAGGCCGAGTACGTACGCGTCCCGTTCGCCGACGACTCCGTCTACGCGGTGCCGGAGGGAGTGAGCAACGAGGAGGTTCTGATGCTCGCCGACATCCTCCCGACGTCCTACGAGGTGGGAGTGATCAACGGTGCCGTCCGTCCCGGCGACACCGTCGCGGTCGTCGGGGCGGGACCGATCGGACTCGCCGCCATTGCCACGGCGAAGCTGCTCACGCCCGGCCACGTGGTCGCGATCGACCTGGCCACGAGCAGGCTGGAGGCCGCCAAGCAGTTCGGTGCCGACGTGGTGATCGACAACGGCACCGAGGACGCTGTCCAGCGCATCACCGAGCTCACCGGCGGACTCGGCGCGGACGTCGTCATCGAAGCGGTAGGCGTGCCGGAGACGTTCGAGCTCTGCACCCGTCTCGTCCGACCGGGCGGTCACGTCGCCAACGTCGGAGTACACGGCAAGCCGGCCACCCTCCACCTGGAGGACCTCTGGATCAAGGACGTCACCATCACCACGGGGCTGGTCGACACCTACTCCACCCCGACCCTCCTCACCCTGGTCGCGACCCGGCAGATCGACTCGACGCGCTTCGTCACCCACCGGTTCGCGCTGGACCAGGTGATGGACGCCTACGACGTCTTCTCCCGCCCCGCCGACACCGGCGCGCTCAAGGTGGCCATGAGCAGGAGTACTGCCTAGAGCTCGTCATCGCACCTGACGCGACCTGAGGGACCTCGGAAACCCGAGGTCCCCCAGTCCTTCTCTTACTGTTTGCGAAGGCCGTGACCCTTGGGTCGAGACGCGATCTCCGGGCTCAGCCGAGCTGGCCTTGCGTGCTGATTCGTCTCCCGGTGATCCGGGTGGGACGGATACGAACGTGGTACGACCGCTCACCGTCCGCCCAGGGACGCACGCGGATCCGCGCACGCTCGTCGGCGTCGCTCACCGGCTCCGCACGGCCCGCCACGAGCACGCTCCATCCCTGGGCCAAGGGCTCGTCGAGGCGATCCACCTCGAACGCGACGTCCTGTCCGACCTGACGCGCGAGCACCCCTTCTGCCGACGTGCGGAAGACGACGGTTCCCTCGTCCAGCACGAAGTTCACGGGCAACGCCTCGGGTCCCTCCTCGGTGACGAAGACGACCCGCCCCACTCCCCCGCGTGCGAGCAGGTCGAGGCACTCGCGAGGCTCGAGATCGGCGAACACCGGCCCGTCACGTCTGCCGCGCTCACCGCCGGGAGGCCGTTCCACCGCGGCTCCGAGTAGGACATCCACCGTCGTCTCGAGTGCGATCGCCAGGCGCAGCAGCGCCTCGATACTTTTCTGGGTGTGGCTCTGCTCCAGGTACTCGACGTACCCGGGCGCCATGCCGGTGCGCGCTGCGACCTGCTCACGAGTCAATCCGAGGGTGCGGCGACGGAACGCCACTCGCCGACCGAGATCGCCCGGCTGGCTGTTCGACGGCATCGTGTCCTCCCTCACCAGTACGTCGGTGGCGTGGGCACAAGCCTGTCGTCCACCTCGTACGACAGCTGCGCGTCGACGGCGATCACACCTTCGACCTGTTCGAGTGCCTTGATCACTCCACCGACGAGTGACCGGCGTTCCACCTGGCCGCGTATCCTGACGACGCCGTCGTGCACCTGAACGCCGAAGCGCCGTGGATCGGTGGCGAGCGTCCTTCGCAGGACCTCTCCCTCGATCTCGGCAGTGATCTCCTCGTCCGCTCGAAGGTACTGACGCAGCAGGTCGGTTCGACTCACCATGCCGACGAGGCGCCCGGTCATCGGCTCGGTCACCGGTAGCCGCCGGATGCGGCGTGTGCGCATGAGCGCGGCAGCCTCGTCGACGGTTCGCCTGGGCGAGACGGAGACCGCCGGCGTCGACATGAGCTCGGCGGCTCTGGTCCCGCGCGACTTCCGGCGCTCACGCCGGCGCTTGGGCGTGTCGAACACATGGACCTCCGAGCCGGCCTCCAGCTCAGCTTCCTTCAACGCCAGGTCGGCGTCCGACACGACGCCCATCACCCGACCGCTCCTGTCGACGACGGGGACTCCACTGATCCGGTTGCGGAGCAGCACGTCGACGATCTCCTTGAACGGCGTGTCCGGCGACACGATCACCGGCCGTGGTGTCATGACCATTTCCACCAGGGTGCGCTTCATGTCGGACCTCCTCCCCTATCGTCGTGGAACCTTCCTCTCCAAGGCTCTCGCCGCCGGCGAGTCGACGACAGGGCTGCCGGTCGGCCGGCGAAGGGACGATGGTCCTCCGCATGTGCGCACTAGGCCCCTGCCCGGCCATACGCGGACGCGATGCACTGGAGATGGAAGAAGCGAGGGATGGGAGGTCGAGATGACCACTTTGGAGCGCCGGTCGACGCACGGGATTCTCCCCGACCTGGCGGACTGGCTGGAAGCGCCGTTCGGCATGTTCCGGTCTCCGTCGCACATGATCAGGGTCGAGGACTACCTGGACGACGGTAAGTACGTGATCCGCGCCGAGCTGCCGGGAGTCGACCCGGAGAAGGACGTCGACATCACCATCAGTGGCAATGTCCTGCAGATCCAGGCTGAGCGCGAGGAGACACGCAAGGAGCACAACAGGTCCGAGTTCCACTACGGCTCCTTCGTCCGCTCGATGCCGCTGCCGGCGGGCGCGAACGTCAAGCACGTGTCGGCGAAGTTCGACAACGGGATCCTGGAGATCACCGTCGACATGCCGGACCGGGAGACCACGACACAACGCGTGGCCGTCCAGACGAAGTAGGCGGGGCCCCGGGGACGTGATCAGCTCGGGTTCCCGGGTGCCGCAAGTGAGGAGGCCCGACGATGAGCAGGCAGATCGGCTCAGGGTTCCAAGATCCGACGGTCGCCGAGCTCGAGCACCGCATCTCTCGACTGGAGGCCGGTCTCGCCGACCTCGAGGTGATCGTCGACGAGATGCGCAACCAGACGCTGGACGACCGACGCTCGGTCACGGCGGCACCGGACTTCTCACGTCCTGGTCGTCGCCGCACCGCGAAGGCCCGCGCCGAAAGGAACAACCGTCATGCGCACCATCCGTCCCCGTAGCGTCCTGGTAGGGGTCGACGGGACACCCAACTCGATCGCCGCACTCCGCCGCGCCGCGGTGGAGGCACGCCACCGGCGTGCCGTGCTCGAAGCGGTGTACGTCGTCGAGCCCGGCTGGCAGACGGGTACCAGCACCGGCACCGGCGCGGTCGTGTCATCGGCACGAGCGACACTCCGGCACACGGTGGAAACCGTCGTTGGTGCGCGACCCGACTTCTCCGTCAAGCTCCGCGTGGTGATCGGCGACCCGGGCGAAATCCTTCCCCGGCTCGCCGACCGTGCCGAGCTGCTGGTCATCGGCGCGCGTAGCGATCCCGAATGCCTCCACCCCCTGGGCGGAGCCACCGTCCCGGCCGTGCTCGGCTCCAGCCCGTGCGAGGTCGTCGTGTGCGCCGACCACGGACGCACACGCGCAGTATCCACGGCCTGATTGCGAGGAGCACCGATGAGACGCACTCGCGTCGTCGACGTGATGACCACCGATGTCGCGACCGTTCCCGCGGACGCCGGCTTCCGTCAGATCGTCCAGATGCTTGCCGAGCGCAACGTGAGTGGACTCCCGGTTGTCGATGCGGGACTCCACGTCATCGGTGTGGTCTCGGAGGCGGACCTACTGCCCAAGGAGGCCTACAAGGACGAGGTCAGACGAACGCGCTCCGTCCGGGCGTTCCTGCGCCCTCGGCGGTGGTGGCGCGACCGAGCCGATCGCCGTCGGGCTGCTGGGGACACCGCTCGCGTGCTCATGAGCACGCCCGCCATCACCATCGAGCCTGACCGCACGATCGCCGAGGCAGCGCGCCTGCTCGCCGGTCACAGGATCAAACGACTCCCGGTTGTCGACTCCCGAAACATCCTTGTCGGCATCGTCAGTCGAGCAGATCTCGTGGGCGTGTTCCTGCGTTCGGACGACGACATCCGACAAGAGATCCTCGACGAGGTGGTCGTCAAGGCTCTCTGGGAGAGCCCGAGCACCGTCGAGGTGGACGTCCACGACGGCGTGGTGACGCTACGAGGGCGCGTCGAGATCGACACTCTCGTCCCGATCGCCGCACATCTGGCCGCCGCTGTGGACGGAGTAGTCGATGTCGCGAACGAGCTCGACTACGCCCACACCACGCCGAAGCCGCGACCCGTTCCGCCGACACCATGGTGACCGGTCACAAGGGCGACCAGTCGGTTCCGGCTCACCCGGCGGCTGTCGACCTGAACGGGGTCGAGGCGATCGTGTTCGACACCGACGGTGTCATCACGGACACCGCGAGGACGCATGCACAGGCGTGGAAGCGCGCGTTCGATGCGTTCCTACGAGAGCGAGCCGCCCGAACCGGCGACCAGTTCCAGTCGTTCGACGTCGCCCGTGACTACCTGTCGTTCGTCGACGGCAAGCAACGACTCGACGGCGCCATCGGCTTCCTGGAATCTCGGGGCATCCCGGTGAAAGGACAGGTGGTCGCCGTCCGCGAGCTCTGTGACCGCAAGGACGAGTACTTCCTCTCGATGGTACGACGGGACGGAGCGGCCGCGTTCCCCGACGCGATCGCGTTCATCCGCCAGGTCCGCCGACGCGGTGCACGGACAGCGGCGGTGTCCGCGAGCCGGAACTGCGAGGAGGTGCTCCGCGCGGCAGGTGTCGCCGACATGTTCGACATCCGAGTCGACGGCAGAGAGGCCGCCCGTCTCGGCCTGCCGGGAAAGCCGCATCCCGCTCTCTTCCTCGAGGCTTCCACACGCCTCGGCACCACGCCCGCAAAGACCGCCGTCGTGGAGGACTCTCTCGCGGGTGTCGAAGCCGGTCGGCGTGGCCGATTCGGCCTCGTGGTGGGCGTCGACCACGGCAGCCGCGGGACCGACCTGTGCGCGCACGGCGCGGATGTCGTCGTCACCGACCTGAGGGATCTGCGGATCGTCGGCCGACGGCAGGTGGCGGAGATCCGTCGGTCGCCATGAATCCGTGGGAACTCTCCTACACCGGCTACGACCCCGCCTCCGAGCGCACGCGCGAGGCGTTGTGCACGCTGGGCAACGGCTACTTCGCGACCCGAGGCGCGGCGCCGGAGAGCAGGGCGGGCTCGACACACTACCCCGGCACCTACATCGCCGGGTGCTATGACCGGCAGGTCTCGTCGGTGGCGGGCGGCGGCTCGGTGGAGAACGAAGACCTCGTCAACGTCCCCAACTGCCTCTGCCTGACCTTCCGCATCGACGGGGGCGACTGGTTCGACCTCGATCGCTGGGTGGTCCTCGACACGCGCCAGGTCCTCCAGCTGCGTGGAGGCGTGCTTCGCCGCATGGTCCGGGTGGACGACGGCTCCGGTCGCGTGACCCGGGTCGAGCAACGTCGCCTGGTCTCGATGCACGACCGCCATCTCGCGGCGCTGGAGTCGATGATCATCCCCGAGAACTGGTCAGGAACACTGGAGGTGCGGTCGTCACTCGACGGTCGCATCGTGAACTCCGGTGTCGAGCGCTACCTAGCACTGCAACGAGGCCATCTGGAAGTCGCCGAGACCTTCTCCGGCGACGACATCGCCGCATTGCGAACCAGGACGCTGGCTTCGCGCACCGAGATCGTCCTTGCCGCGCGCACGCGGGTGAACGGCACCCGCGTCAACGATGCGACCTTCCACACGGACTCGGGACTGGTCGACCATTTCCTGACGATGGACGCAACCCAGGGACGGGCACTGGTCGTCGAGAAGGTCGCCGCGGTCTTCACCTCCCGCGATCCGGCCGTCGCGGAACCGTTGTCCGCGGCCAGGGACCTGGCACGTAGCGCATCGGGCTTCGGCATCTTGCTGAACGAACACGTCGAAGCCTGGGGCCGACTGTGGCGGCGACACCGCATCGAGGTCGACGACACCGAGGTGCAGCGCACCCTCAACCTGTATACGTTCCACCTGCTCCAGACCCTGTCTCCCCACACCACCGACCTCGACGTCGGAGTGCCGGCCCGTGGGCTGCACGGGGAGGCGTACCGCGGGCACGTCTTCTGGGACGAGCTCTTCGTCCTGCCGCTGCTCAGCCTGCGCTCTCCCGAGATCAGCCGCGCACTCCTGATCTACCGATGGCGACGCCTGCCGCAGGCGCGCATCGCTGCCGCACGCTGCGGAAAGCGTGGCGCAATGTTCCCGTGGCAGAGCGGCAGTGACGGACGTGAGGAGAGCCAGTCGTTCCACCTCAACCCTCTGTCGGGGCGCTGGCTACCCGATCACTCCCGGCTGCAGCGCCATGTCGGTCTCGCGATCGCCTACAACGTCTGGCAGTACTACGACGCCACGGCGGACGACGCGTTCCTCATCGAGTACGGAGCCGAGCTCCTCCTGGACACGGCGCGCTACTTCGCCGACCTGGCGACGTACGACGAAACTCGAGAGCGATACGAGATCCACGGTGTCATGGGCCCTGACGAGTATCACGATGCCTACCCTGGCGCGAGCGAGGCCGGACTGCGTAACAACGCCTACACCAACGTCATGACGGCGTGGCTGATGCGGAAGGCTCTGGACGTCCTCTCGATCCTGCCGATGTGGCGCCGCCGAGAGCTGTGCGAGAAGCTGGCGCTGAGCGATGCGGAGATCGAGAGGTTCGACCACGTCAGCCACCGCCTCGTCGTCCCGTTTCACGACGGCGTGGTCAGCCAGTTCGCAGGTTACGAAGACCTTGCCGAGCTCGACTGGGATCGTTACCGCGAACGTTACGGTGACATCCGCCGGCTCGACCGCATCCTGGAGGCCGAAGGGGACTCACCCAACGCCTACAAGGCGTCAAAGCAGGCAGATGCGCTGATGCTTTTCTATCTCCTGTCCGCCGAGGAGTTCAGTGAGATCCTCGGCAGGCTCGGCTACACCTACGATGCTGATCTGATCCCCAGGACGGTCGACTACTACCTGGCACGGACGACCCACGGGTCGAGCCTCAGCGCGGTCGTCCACGCCTGGGTGCTCTCTCGCACCGATCGCGAGTCGTCGTGGCATCACTTCCTCGAGGTCCTGCATGGTGAGCTCGCCACCGTCGGAGGGACGACCGCCGAGGGGATCCATCTCGGCGCCATGGCAGGGGCACTCGATCTCGCGCAGCGGTGCTACGGAGGGCTGCGTCTCCACGAGAACCGGGTCCACCTGCATCCCTGTCTGCCCCGAGAGCTCGGGGAGCTGAGCTTCGGACTGCGCTTCCATGCGCGGTGGGAGCTGCGGGTGCGATGTGACGGAGAAGGTATCGAGGTCACGGGCCAGCAGGACTCCACCGCGGTGCCCGTCGTGGTGGACGGTGCGGTACCCCTCGACTTCCGTGTCCAGCTCACCTGAAGCAGCCACCTTCGTTGTCCCGCGGAGCCAGGTGGACGAAGGTCACGCGCAGTCCAGGCCTAAGCCACTGACCTCTCTTCGGAGATCGTCATAGCGTGAGGTCGGAGGGATGACAATGAGACGTTTGAAGATCCGCGACTTCATGACGAAGGACGTGGCGACCGTTCCGCTCGATGCACCGTTCGCATCCATCGCGCGCCTGCTGGTCGAGCGCCGCATCAACTCCGCGCCCGTGGTCGACAGAATCGGCCACGTGTGCGGGATGGTCTCGATGAGCGACCTGCTCCACAAGGAGGGGAACCGTGACGACCCGGAGAATACGTTCGCGTTCGCCCACAGCACGCGGGTGTCCCACGCCAAGGGGGCTGCCACGACGGCTGCGAAGTTGATGACCGCACCTGCGATCGAGGTCGGACCTGACGTCAGCGTCGTCAGTGCTGCCAAGCTGATGGCCCGCAAGCGGGTGAAGCAGCTGCCCGTGGTCGAGGGCGGCACGCTCGTGGGAATCGTCACGAGATCCGACCTCGTGCGAGCCTTCCTGCGGCCCGACGACGATATCCGTGACGACGTCGAAGCGGAGTTCATCGCCCACCGCTCTGTATGGTCTCGCCTTGACGGCATCACCGTGGAGGTGGACAACGGTGTCGTCATGCTCACGGGTGACGTCGAGCGCAGAAGTGAACTGGTCACGGCCGTCAAGCTCGCGTCCAGGATCGAGGGTGTCGTCGACGTGCGGCCCGATCTCACATATTCCTTCGACGACACGGTCCCCGTGTATCCGGGCTTCTGAAGCGCACCCGTGAACGGCACCCTCACCGTGCCCTGACACGGTGAGGGTGCCGTTCACGGGTTGCGGCCGCGAGCACCGGTCAGGGTCGGTTGCCGGCAGATGGTGGGACCAACTGCCCTGGGTGATGCGCCCTGAGCGCGGGAGCATGGAGAGATGGGGACAGATGGGATCCACACTCTGAGCCGGGCGGCATGCCTGCGACTGCTGGCGACCGTGCCGGTGGGCCGGTTCGTCTACACGACGGCCGGGCTGCCCGCCATCGTGCCGGTGAACTTCATCGTGGACTCCGATCGGATCGTCTTTCGCACCAGTGAGGGTGCCAAGCTCGTCGCGGTGCGCGAGGGAACGGTCATCGCCTTCCAGGCCGACGACATCGACTCGGTGAGCAGATCCGGTTGGTCGGTGACCGTCGTAGGCAAGGCACGGCTCCTCGAGGGTCCGGAGGCGGACAGGTTCCGCAGTGATCTCCTGCGTCCTTGGGTGGGTGACACCCGCGAAGACGTCGTGGCGATCGACATCACGCTCGTGACCGGTCGTCGAGTCGGTCATGTCGACTCGGAGAGGCTGGACCGGGCCGGCTGAGCAAGGCACGTTGCTACCTGGTAGGCCGCTCACGAGGTCCCGTGTCCGCGCACGTCCCTGGTCAACCGGGCACGACGACGATGGGGCACTTGGCGTGGCGGGTCACCGCGGTCACGACCGACGCGTGTCCGAGGTGTGACAGCCATCCGTTGCCACGCGATCCGACGACGACCAACTGTGCGTCCGCGGATCGCCGGATCAGCTCCTCCACCGGCGGGGCGCCCACCGCCTCGACCTCGACGTCGATGCCACGCGTCGAGGCGCCGGCGAGTCGAACCCGGTCGAGGAGGACGATCGACTCATCCTTGAGAGCCTGCAGGTCGACGTCGTCCATGAAATGGACCGCGGCGCCTGCACCTGAGACCTGCACGCCCACGTGCGAGGGCTCGCAACGGACGACCCGAAGCGGTGCGTTCCTCGTGCGAGCTTCGCCGATCGCCCATTCGAGAGCGTGGCGTGAACCTTCGGAGCCGTCGACACCGACGACGACGGGAGCTGTCATGACACACGACCTTCCTGAGGCTCGGACGGCGCGCCGGTGCCGAGCGGTGGACGGAGCCGCGGCAACGCCGGGTCGGCGAGGTCGCGGGCGGGGTGGAGTCGGATCTTCGCGTCGACGATCGCGATGCCGGTCTCGGAAGCGATGACCGGGTTGAGATCGATCTCCGCGACCTGCGGCAGATCGTCCGCGAGACGGCCCACGCGGAGCAGGAGCCTCTCGACCGCATCGACGTCCACCGGCGTGGTGCCGCGGTAGCCGAAGAGCAGCGGTGAGCCGCGCAGTCCCCGGACCGCGCGCGCCGTGTCGGCGTCTGTCAGCGGGGTCATCGAGAAGACGTGGTCGGCGAACAGCTCGGTCGAGGTTCCTCCGGTGCCGAGCATGACGAGCGGCCCGAACAGCGGATCCTGGCTCACGCCGACGATGAGCTCCACGCCCGGCTTCACCTGCCGCTGGATCAGCACTCCCGGACGATGGAGCCCGGCGAGGACCGGTTCCATCTCCTGGTACGCCTCGATGACGGCCGCCGCGTCGTTGATTCCGACCCGGACTCCGCCCACGTCGCTCTTGTGCACGAGTTCCGCGCTGGCGACCTTCATCACGACCGGGTACCCGACCCAGTTCGCCGCGTCGACCGCGCTCGTCGCGCCGGACGCGCCGACCGCCTCGACGGTGCTGATCCCATAGCAGTCCAGCAGGTGGCGGGTGTCGACAGCGTCGAGACGGCAGCCGCCCGGATTCTCCAGCAGCCGCCGGGTCACGAGGTCGCGGGCTTGTTGCGTCCGGACGTTCAGGTCAGGAACCTCCCCCGGCGCACGCTCGCGCCATGCCACGTAGTCGATGACCGAGGCGAGCGCCTGTGCGGCGTCCTCGGGGAAACCGAAGACGGGAATGGCGTTGCGGGAACCGGCGATCGGCGGTCTGCCGGCACG
This sequence comes from Streptosporangiales bacterium, assembly GCA_009379955.1. Taxonomy (NCBI): domain Bacteria; kingdom Bacillati; phylum Actinomycetota; class Actinomycetes; order Streptosporangiales; species Streptosporangiales bacterium. The sequence continues at coordinate 21,534 of WHST01000042.1, forward strand.
TTCCCCGATCATGACGGCCACCACCGGTTTCGCCGCGAGGACGTCCGAGACGGACCCGGCCGCCTGGGCGAAAGCGTCGCCGTCGAGACCGGGCACGGGAGTGTGCACGGCGACGACGGCGTCGACACCGGGATCGCGTGCGACGTCCTCGAGGACGCTCGCCAGGTCGGCCGCCGACGCGCCGGAACCCAGGTCGACGGGGTTGGCTGCGCCGGCGACGTCGCGCACCGTGCCGCGGATCTTCGCCGTTGTCGACGGGTCGAGCTCCGCGAGCTCCACGCCGGCGGCCGCGAGTGCGTCGACGGCGAGGACAGCCGGGCCGCCGCCGTTGCTCACGACGGCCACCCTGCGGCCGCGGGGGAGCTCCTGGTGCGCGAACAGGCTGGTCACGTGGAGGAAGTGCTCGAGCGAGCGGGCACGAACGACGCCGCACTGCCCGAAGAGCGCGTCCACCGCGGTGTCGGAGGTCACGGCCGCGGCCGTGTGCCCCGTGGCCGCACGACGGCCGGCCCGGCTCGCGCCGCCCACCAATGCCACCACCGGCTTGTTCCGGCCCACGTGGCGGGCGAGACGGGAGAACTTCCTCGGATTGCCGAAGGACTCGAGGTACAGCGCGACGACACGGGTCCTGGCGTCGTCGTCGAAGTACATGAGCATGTCGTTGCCGCTGATGTCTGCCTTGTTGCCGGCCGACACGAATGCGGACAGGCCGATTCCCAGTTCCTCGGCCCGGCGCAGTACGGCGATGCCGACCGCGCCCGACTGGGTCATGAGCCCCACGGCGCCGGGGATGACTCCCGTGGTCGCGAACGTCGCGTCGAGCCGGACGGCAGGGTCGGTGTTCGCCACACCCAGGCAGTTGGGGCCCACCAAGCGCATGTCGCCCGCGCGGACGACACGAAGCAGCTCGTCTTGTCGCGCCTGACCCTCGGCACCGGCCTCGGCGAAGCCGGACGACAGCACCACGACACTGCGCACTCGCTTGGCGGCGCAGTCGCGGACGACAGGGATCACGGCGTCGGCGGGCACGGCGACGATGGCGAGGTCGACGTCGCCAGGGACGTCCAGGACCGACCCGTACGACGTCACGCCGTGGATCTCCGCTGCCGAGGGATTCACCGGGTACACCGCTCCGGAGAAGTCACCGTCGACGAGGTTCGTGAACACGGTCGCACCAGGAGACCCCGCGCGACGGCTGGCTCCGATGACTGCCACCGACCGTGGCCCGAGGAGGGAGTCGACCGAAGCGACGTCGTTGCGACGCTCGCGTTCTCCGATCGCCTCCCTGAGACGGTCGGTCAGGTGGACCGGGAACCGCACCTCGACAACCTCGTGGTCACGGGACATGTTGGCGTCGAACCCGGACATCCTGATGACGTCGAGCATCGCGCTGTTGGTGGTCAGCTCGCTGGACACGAACTCGCGGATGCCCGAGCGTTCGGCGGCCGCGGCGAGCCGTTCGAGCAGCAACGTCGCGATCCCCAGGTCGTGCATGTCGTCGGAGACCGCGAACGCCATCTCCGCGGCGCTCTCGGAGACCCGGATCGTGCTGCCCAGCCCGACGATCTCGTCGTGAACGAGTGCCACGTAAGCCCACGCCTCGCCGGCTTCTGCGTAATGGAACAACCGGTCGACGAACTCGTCCGCGCCGTGAAGCCCGAGGCTGAAGAACCTCAGGTAACGGCTCCGCTCCGACAAGCCGTGGTGCAAGGCGACGATCGCCTCCCTGTCGATTGATCGCAGGGGCCGGAGCCTGGCGATGACACCGTTGCGGAGGAGGACGTCGTCCTCGCGCGGCAGGTCCTGCGTCGAAGGGCTCATGCGGCCTTCCCCGTTTCCTGGGTTCGAATTCCGTCGAACAGCACGCCGAGAAGAACAAGGGCCGGGACACACCACAGCCAGAAGCCCCACCCGAACAACATGAGCGCCAGGTGGAAGGCGATCATCAGAGCCGTGCCCACCAGCCGGTGGCGCCGCCGACCGAACAGGACGAGGAGTCCTGCCGCGAGCTCGAACGCCGCGAGAGCCAGCATCGGCAGCGTGGCATGCGTGCCGACGACCGTCGACCACGCGGATCGGACGAAGGTGAGCAGCGCAGCATCCGCGAACGTCGCGTAGACATGGGGAGCGACGCTGGCGAGGTACACGTGGATGCCTGCGCCGAGGGCGAACATCCCGCCGAAGAGCACCCTCAGGAACGGCACGCGATGCACCGCCCGGGTGTGCGCTGGACGTGGTCGGTGGTTGGTCGTGGTCATGGATCGTCCTCCGGTCGTGATGCCCACAACCGTCGCGTGTGCTGAGCCCCGACACCCAGTGCCGTTGGTTGGCCTAGACCGGGCCAGAGGTCCCTTAACCCTCGACGGGCGGCGCGCGTACCGTGGCCGGTGTGGAAAAGATGATCACCGTCTTCCTGCTCGACGACCATGAAGTTGTCCGGCAGGGACTCCGTACCGTGCTCGAGCACGAGCCCGACATCGAGGTCGTCGGAGAGGCGGAGAACGCGTCGCAGGCACTCGGCCGGGTCCCCGCCCTGCGTCCCGACATCGCGGTCCTCGATGTCCGCCTCCCGGACGGCGACGGCATCACCGTGTGCCGCGAGCTCCGCGACAGAGTGCCGGGCTTGGCCTGCATCATGCTGACGTCGTTCCCCGACGACGACGCGATGATGCAGGCCGTCATGGCCGGTGCATCGGGCTACCTGCTGAAGGAGGTCAGGGGCTCGAAGATCGTCGACGCCGTCCGCGCTGTCGCGCAGGGGAACTCGCTGCTCGACCCCGTCGCCACCGCGCGGCTGCTCGACAAGCTCCGCGCCGACGCGCACCGCAAGGACCCGCTGGCAGCCCTCACCGCGCAGGAACGCGAGGTGCTCGCGCTCATCGGCGAAGGCCTCACCAACAGGCAGATCGGCGAACGGCTCTTCCTGGCGGAGAAGACCGTCAAGAACTACATCTCCAACGTCTTCACCAAGCTCGGCATACAGCGACGCACCCAGGCCGCCATCTTGGCGACCAAGCTGCAGATGGATCAGGACGAGCACAGCAGAGAGTGACCGTGGCCGGTCCCTTCGACCGGCTTCGCGGGACCTAGGCCCCTGCACCGAAACGGGTGCTCGCCGCGATCGTCGGTGCATGGCGACGAACGTGTCGGACATCCCGACGACCGACCTCACCCAGGGGCTTACTCAACAGCAGGCTGCCGCAAGGCTGCACGAGTACGGACCCAACGCCGTCCCCGAGCCTCGGCCGCCCCACCTCGGCAGGCGTATCGTCGCCCAGCTACGTGATCCACTCGTTATGGTCCTCCTGGCCGCGGTGGTCGTGACCGTGGCACTTCGCGACTACTCCGACGCGATCGTGATCATCCTGGTAGTCGTCCTCAACACCACCGTCGGTCTCGTCCAGGAGGTGCGTGCCGACCATGCCGTCGCCGCACTTCGCCGGCTCACCGCGCCGACCGCGCAGGTGATGCGTGACGGTCGTCGCTCGACGGTGGATGTCGGGACACTCGTTCCGGGTGACGTGGTACTCCTCGCAGCCGGTGACATCGTCCCGGCGGACGTGCGACTTGTCGAGGTCGCGTCCCTGCGGGTGGACGAGGCGGCATTGACCGGCGAGAGCATGCCGGTGGACAAGTACCTATCCGACGGTGACCAGGGTGAGGTCCTCGCCGGAACGGTGGTGACCGGGGGTCGTGGGCGAGGCGTCGTTACGAGGACGGGCCTCGACAGCGCTCTGGGCAAGATCGTCGCACTGGTCGCCGGGCAACCGCGACAAGCCACTCCCCTGCAGCGACGCCTCGCCGGACTCGGCCGGACGCTGGGAGTAGCGGCGGTGGCACTCTCCGGACTCGTGCTGGTCGCCGGCCTGGTACGCGGACTCCCGTTGGCCGACATGATCCTCACCGCTGTCAGCCTGGTCGTCGCGGCCGTGCCCGAGTCTCTGCCCGCCGTCGTGACCGTGACCCTCGCCCTCGGTGCACACCGGATGGCACGCCGGGCTGCCATCGTCCGACGCCTTCCAGCGGTCGAGACGCTCGGTTCCGTAACCGTCATCGCGGCGGACAAGACCGGCACCCTGACCGAGGGCTCCATGCGATGCGAGCTGGTCGCCGCGGGTGATGACCTCGTCGACGTGACGTCCACGCACCGTGCGCTCCGTGCCAGCGAGGCGGTACGTGCCGTGGCGCGTGACTTCGCCCTGTGCAACGACGCCTCCTGGTCCGGCCAGGACGGGGCATCGTCCACGGACGACCCGGTCGAGGTGGCGCTGGTCGCAGCCGCTCAGGACCTCGGCGTAGGTCCGGACGTGCGAGAGCGGCACCCACGGGTGCTCGAGATCCCCTTCGACGCCGACCGGCGACGAATGACCACGGTCCACCGCGCCCCTGACGGTTCCTATCTCGCCATGAGCAAGGGCGCTCCCGAAGTTCTGCTCGCTGACGAGACCGCCAGCCCGTCGTTGACCCGGACGGCCGAACGACTCACCCGCGCCGGATACCGGGTTCTCGCCATCGCAGAGGCACGGTGGGAGACCCGGCCTCCGGACGACGAGTTGGAGACCGGGCTGACGCCCGTGGGCCTGGTCGCGCTGACCGATCCGGTGCGCACAACCGCTCCGGAGGTCGTGCGCCGCTTTCGGCGCGCCGGCATCCGGATGGTGCTGATCACCGGTGACCACCCGGCCACCGCCGCAGCCGTCGCAGAACGCGTAGGCTTCGCGCGTCCGGCGGAGATCGCGACCGGTGCAGACCTCGCCGCCGGCACCGTGCGCGCAGAGGATGTCACCGTGTTCGCGCGCACGCGCCCCGAGCAGAAGATGGACATCGTCCATGCGTTGAAGCGACATGGCGAGGTCGTGGCCATGACCGGCGACGGGGTGAACGACGCGCCCGCCCTGCGCGCCGCGAACATCGGCGTCGCAATGGGCCGCGGAGGCACAGAGGTCGCCCGGCAGTCCGCTGACCTGGTGCTCGCCGACGACGAGCTCGCCACCGTCGGTGTCGCGATCGAGGAAGGGCGCCGGATCTACGCCAACATCCGTCGGTTCCTCGTGTACGCGATGTCCGGTGGCGCCGCGGAGATCCTGGTGATGCTCGTCGGCCCGTTCCTCGGCATGACCGTCCCGCTCCTGCCTGCGCAGATCCTCTGGGTCAACATGCTCACCCACGGGCTCCCCGGCGTCGCCCTCGGGGCCGAGCCTGCCGAGCGTGGCCTCCTCGACGTCCCTCCGCAGCGTCCCGGCAAGGCCGTGCTCGACCGGCGCCTGGCCGGTCGTGTGATGGCGATCGCGGTCCTCATCACAGCTGCGTGCCTAGGCACGGCTGCCTGGGCAGCGTCGACGGGACGGCCGTGGCAGACGATGCTCTTCGTCGTCCTCGGAGTCGCCCAGCTCGGAGTCGCGCTGTCCGTCCGCGCACGCCCCGCGGCCGGCACGAGGAGGAACCGCTCGCTCTTGATCGCGGTCACCTCCTCGTTCGTGCTGCAGCTGGCCGCCGTGACGATCGGACCGCTTCGCGACCTCCTCGGCACCGGTCCCCTCTCACCACGAGATTTCGGGATATGCCTGGCGGTGGCGGTCGTCCCGGGACTCGTGCTGGCGACGATCCGGGCACTCACCGCCGGAAGACCCCACCGGCGGGGCCCTACGCCCCTGCCGACCCGACACGCGACCGGACCACAGTGGGATCAGAGCGCACGGAAGAAGGGGCACTCATGAGGATTCTGGTCACGGTCGCGACAAGGCACGGGGCGACGGCCGGACTCGGCGAGGAACTGGGCACCAGGCTCTACGAAGGTCTGCACGAGCACGGGATCGAGGCGTACGTAGACGTCATCGAACCGGGCCACGTCGAGTCGGTCGACCGTTACGACGCCGTCGTACTCGGCAGCGCGGTCTACATGGGACGCTGGCTCGAGCCCGCGCGCCGATTCGCCAAGAAGCACGCCGACGCACTGGCAGCGCGCCCGACATGGCTGTTCTCCAGCGGGCCCATCGGCGAGCCGCCACGACCGGCCGACGAGCCGGCGGACGCGTCCAACCTAGTCAGGGCCATCAACGCCCGCGGGCATCGCGTCTTCCCCGGCCGGATCGACCGCGGCGCACTGGGACTCGGCGAACGCGCGGTCGTGCGGTCGCTGCACGTCCCCGACGGTGACTTCCGCGACTTCGACGCGGTCCAGGCATGGGCACTCGACATCGCGGCAGCAATCGCCGTCGAACCCGTCGCCTGACCACTCCCGTTGCCGGCTAGCCGTCGGGTGTCGTCAGCGGGACGCGCCACCGCAGCACGGTTCCAGGGTGGGCGTCCGTAACGTCCAACGAGCCACCCAGCTCTCCCGCGCGATTCGCAAGATTGGCGAGCCCGCTACGCCGCCCTTCACGAGGAGGGCCGACGCCGTCGTCGCGGACCTCGACGACCACGTCGTCACCGACGTCGACCGACACCGCCGCCGAGCCGGCGCGCGCGTGCTTCGCCACGTTCGCCAGCGACTCCCGCACCACCGCGAGCAGGTGCGAACCGACGTGGTCAGGGATCATCGTGTCGACGAGTCCCTCGAAAAGGACCGACGGCTCGAACCCCAACACCGGCGCCGACTCCGCCACGACGTCGAGAATCCGGGTACGCAGCCCGCGCTCGTACGTCTCCGGATTCTGCAACGCGAAGATCGTCGACCTGATGTCCCGGATCGTGACGTCGATGTCGTCGACCGCCTTGTCCACCCGCTCACCCGCCAGACGTGGCTGGACAGGGATCATCCTGCTCACGTTCGCGAGTCCCATGCCGGTCGCGAAGAGTCGCTGGATCACGAGGTCATGCAGGTTCCTGGCGATCCGCTCACGATCCTGATACAGGGACAGGCGCTCGGTGTCGCGCCGGCGTTCGGCCAGCTCGATGGCCACCGCGGCCTGCTCGGCGAACGCCGTCAGCGTCTCCAGCACCGAGGGTGAGAACGACACGCCCGGGCGGTTGTAGACGAGCAACACGCCGCGGGTATGACCCTTGTCGCCGAGAGGCACGACGAGCCGGTGCCCGACATCGCCCACGTCCGCCAACCGCTGCGCCACAGGTGCCTCACCGACACCCCAGCTCTCGGCGACCCCAGAGGCGTACACGGCACCCGCGCGACCGTCGCCCATGGCCACATTGACGCCGGCCAGCCGCGCCGCATCCTCCCCCGCGGCGGCCACGATGCGCAACGAGGTGGAGTCGTCCTCCGGTAACAGCACGAGCGCCTGCGTGGCGTCGGTGAAGTCCCGCGCCCTGGCTGCGATCAGGTCGAGAACCGGCGCCACGTCCGACCCCGACAACAGGGCGGACACCACGTCGGACGAGGCCCTCCGCCACCGCTCTCCACGCTGGGAGGTCTCGAAGAGGCGAGCATTCTCGACGGCGACGCCGGCCGCGGCCGCGAGCGCCTGGAGGATGTTCTCGTCCGACTCGTCGAACTCGACCCCGGTCTTCTTCTCGGTGAGGTAGAGGTTGCCGAACACCTGGCCCCGCACCCGAACAGGAACCCCGATGAAATCGCTCATCGGCGGATGATTCGGCGGGAAGCCGTAGGACGCCGGATGCTTCGAGAGATCACGAAGGCGAAGGGGCCGAGGGTCGGTGATCAGCAGGCCGAGGATGCCGTGTCCGGAAGGCAGGTGGCCGATCGCTCGCGCCTCCTCCTCGCTGATACCCAGGTAGCGGAACTCGATCAGTGACACGCCCTGCTCGTCGAGGACACCGAGCGCGCCGTAGGTGGCATCGACGAGCTCGACCGCCGCGCGAACGATCCGGTCGAGCACGTCACCCAGCTCGAGATTGCTGCCGACCGACACGACCGCACTCAGCAGCTCCTGCATCCGGTCGCGAACGGTGAGCACCGTGTCGACCTGCCCCTGCAGCTGCCGGAGCAGCTCGTCGAGCCGCAGCTGAGGATGCAACGCCTCACCGGGAGAGGGACCGTCGCCGTCACCCATCGTGATGCTCGACGACTCGTGCGCACACCGGGCGCCGCAGCCAGCCGGCACCGCGAACGGCTCGGCCAACGCTCCGCCACGCCAGGGCCGACCGCCTACCTGGATCTGGGCGTTCCCCCGTGCTCATAGCTGAGGCTCACTCCCCCGTGTGGCATGACCGCCAGTCGGCTTCCGGTGGGCCCAAGTTCATACCGAATTGCCGGACGCGGCAACCCCAACCAGAGATGTCGCGCGTGCGTCTCCTCCGGCGAGCACGTCGAGCTCCCGTTGTAGCGCGGCCGCCAGCACGTCCAGGTCCGGGCAGGTCGCCTCGTCGGCGACGACGGTCATGGTGAGGCGACCCGCGTAGGACAGCACGGCGAAGTTCACCGTCACGTTGCCAGTCAGTGTCGACACGGCGACCACCTCGTCCACACGCACTCCGAGGAAGGACAACGACCCGACCGGTCCATGCAGGTTGGTGACGGACGTGTCGATGAACCGCTGCCTCCGCACGAACCAGTCGAAAAGCCCCAACCGGTCCAGCGCCCGGAACACCGGTCCCAGCAGGGCGACCGACGCCCCGGGTCGTGTGGTCCGGTGCGATCTCGTGGTCCTGGTGACGGACGCCAGTCGGCGCGCCGGCTGACCACCCGTGGGGATCGGAACGGTGATCACGCCGACCTTGTTGGTCGGCCGGCTGTCGACCTGCGGACGTCTGCCGGAGACCGGGACCGACACGAGGACGGCGTCGGTCGACTCCCCGCGGCTCCGCAGCAGATCACCGAGCGCACCACCGACTGCCGCCAACAGGACGTCGTTGACCGTGCCACCGTATCGGTGCGCCGCCGCTCGGACCGCCGCGAGCTCGGCACGTACGACCGCAAGAGCGCGCTCCGAACCACACGGGCGACGCAACGAGGTGGGAGCCGTCGTGGCGACACCGTCGGCGACGAGTTCCCTGAGTCCGTCCCTGACATCTCGCACCTGCGCAGGCAAGTGCCACACCCGGCGACAACGTGTCCTCAACGTGTCGACGAACAGCTCGAAGTTCGTAGGTCGGGAAGCGGAGCGAGCGACGGGCACGACCGTGCCTCCGTCGAGCAATGCCTCCAACACGCCCATTCCGCCGGTGCCGTCCGTCATGACGTGATGGGTCACACCGATCAACGCCGCACGACCGTCCGCGAGACCCGTCACCATCGTGAGCGACCACAATGGATGGCGCCGGTCGAGTGGCGCCGCCATCGCGTCCGCGGCGAGCCTGAGGAGGGCGTGCTCGTCCCCGGGGGCGGGGCACGTCACCTGTCGTCGAAGGTGGTGCTCGATGTCGAACTCGGGATCGTCCACCCAGATCGGTCGGCCGCATCCCCACGGCGTCGACACCAGACACTGGCGCAGCCGTGGCACGGACCGTGCACGTCCGGTGACCATGTGACGTATCAAGGGCCAAGCCTGCAGGGGGGTGGTGTCGAGGACCAGGATCGCAGCGATGTTCCTGGGGTGACTCGTACTGTCCCCTGCGAGCTGCATGAGATCAGCCGAGGTCGCTCGATCGATCAGCGCACGCATCGCCGCTCCTCCCACTGTTGCGTCCAGCGGAACACGGGGTGTGTCGGCGCTCCAGGGCAGATGGTCCTCGTGGCACCGGCTTCTGTCCCTTCCCGGTAGGGACCATGCAGTCGACGGCGGTCACCCTGAGCGGGCGGCGACGGAGCCAGTGCTCCGCCGCGGCGCACTTCCTTGCCTTGAGCGCCGCGTCGGCGAGGCAGGCGATGCCAGGGGGACACCGCGCGGCAGGGTGGGCGACCGGCGGCAGTCCGACGAATAGGGGCGGCAATCTCGACCGCCACCGGAAGAGCCGGTTTGCCGGTCGGCCGGCCGGGAGCCGGGCAGGGACGCGTGACCCGTACGCCGGGTCCCACGGCCCGGAAGCCCCCTGGACGAAATGCTCCGCTCCCGACGAGAGTCTCGTCAGCTGCCTGCGACCCGTCGGACCGGGCCCTTGGTCCGGACAGCGCGGGAGCTTGGCCCCTGCGCACAGGTGCCTCCGGTTCACCACGCTGACACCATGCGTTGGAGACGTCCGAACCCGAACGACGGGCATCAGCCTGACACAGTCGAGTCCGCGGCAGACCCGGCGGTGCCGCCGGACTGGCCGGAACGGGCCTGCTGCTGCCCGGCTATGCCCGTGGTCAAGGCGGTCTTGGCATCCCGCCAGGACCGACGCCATCCGGTGGACCTGTTCCTCTGCGGTCACCATCACCGAGCCTCCCGTGAGGCCCTCCTCGCGGCCGACGCGACGATCGTCGACGCTCGCGGACGGGTCGATCCGCTCCCCGCGTTGGCGGACCTGGGGAGCGCGAGACCGCACGGGTAGCCCGGGTGGCGGCGAGACCAGCTCGTCACATCCGACGAGAGGAGGCACTGGTGCCGGCGTCGACAGCCAGTGAGGTAGTGGTCGGCCATGACGGGTCCAGGCCCAGCGAGGCCGGTCTTTCCTGGGCGATCGCGGAGGCCCGGTTGCGGCGCCTGCCGTTGGTCGTGTGCCATGCCTGGCAGTGGCCGTATCCGGGTCACGCTTCCACGCCCTCGGTCGAGGCGGCGGCACGAGAGGCCGCGCGCAGGGTCCTGGACGCGGCTGTCGCCCGGGTGTCCAGGATCGCCGGCGTGCCTGCGGTCCTCGGGCGATTCGTCGAAGGATCCCCCGCGGCGGCGTTGGTCATGATGTCGAGCAGTGCCACGCTCATCGTCCTCGGCGCACGAGGCGGTGGCGGGTTCGACGATCTGCGGGTCGGGTCGGCCGCCGTCCAGGTCCCTGCGCACGCGTCCTGCCCTGTGGTCGTCGTCAAGGACTCCGTCGCGGTACCGGTCGTCCCCTTCCGCGTGGTCGTCGGCGTGGACGGGTCACCGGCCAGCGAGGCCGCGCTCGCGTTCGCCTTCGAGGAAGCCGCGATTCGCCATGGGGAGCTACAGATCGTCTGCAGCTGGTGGGACGCAGGCGCCGCCCAGGGCACTCCGGCGATCCCCTTCACCCAGGTCGACGGCCTCGAGCAGGTCGCGGCGGCCCGTTTCCAGCGCACCGTCGCACCGTGGTTGGAGAGGTACCCGCATGTGGAGGCCTCGACGGCGTTCGTGATGGAACCGCCCAGGGAAGCACTCCGTGAGGCGTCCGTTGGCGCGAGCCTGCTCGTGGTCGGCAACCGCGGCATCGGGACCGCGTCGGCCACCCTGCTCGGCGCCGTCAGCCGCACCACCCTGCACGATGCGCCCTGTCCGGTCGCCATCGTCCATGCGACGCGGGACATCCCCCACGGCTGATCTCGACGACCAGAGACGGAATCCATGACCTTCGCCCTCACCCGGAGGACAGGAGTCCCTGCCCGTCAGGCGCCTCGGGACGTTGACTCGTCGTCGTGGACTGGACAGCTGCCGGCGACAGGTCTTGAGGAGGTGCAGCATGGCGCGAATTCACGCCACCCGACGCAAGACCCATCTGCCTGCCGGGAGGACGGAGCCGAGATCCACAACCGGCCGATCCGCTCAGGTCGCGGGGGCGCTCCTGAGCCTTGCCGGCATGGGGATTCTGATGGGCATCGTCACCGGTGAAGCTCTCTATCCCGGCAGCTACAGCACTCACCGCAATACGGTCAGCGACCTCGCGGCCACCCGCCCACTCGATATCGTGCTGCAGCCCTCGGCCACGATCTTCAATGTCACCATAATCGTCACCGGCGCCGCGATCCTCGCGGCGGCCGGGTTCGCCGGGCGCGCCACGAGCAACCGAACCCTTACCGTGCTCATCGCGCTCCTCGGTGTCGGCGTCGCCGGCGTCGGCTTCTTCCCCGGCGATCACGGTGCGATCCACGCGATCCTCACCCAGATCGCCTTCATCGCGGGAGGGCTCGCGGCCATCGTCGCCTCCTGGGCGAGCAAACCACCGTTTCGCTTCCTCTCCTTGGTCCTCGGCGTGACGAGCCTCGGATTCCTCACTCTCTACACCGTCGTAGGGCCAGGTGGCGTCTTCGTGGGCTCCCTCGGCGAGGGCGGGACCGAGCGGTGGATCGCCTACCCCGTCGTCCTGTGGCTGGTGGGCTACGGCTCATACCTGACCGCATCCGGAGCGAGAACGCCTCGACCCGGACCTCCATCGAACTCATCCCCGAAGGGACCTGACGATGCCGTCACACGCGATGACCCATGACGAGGAGATCCGGGGCCCGTGGTCCGTGGATCTCGCCGACTTCCCGCCCGACGCCGGTACCCACGAGGTGTTGGCGTTCGCCGCTCGTTTCGGCTTGCTGGCACCGAGTCCACACAACACCCAGCCCTGGCTCTTCCATCTGCATGACGCCCACCTGGACGTCATCGGTGACACCAGCCGTGGTCTCGCGGTCTCGGATCCGTACGACCGGGAGCTCGTCATCTCCTGCGGATCCGTGATCACGAATATCACCTTGGCACTGTCGCGTCTGGGCTACCGGTCCGACGTCGTGGTGATGCCCGATCCCCGTGATCCGGAGCTCTACGCGCGAATCGGTCTCGCCGGATCCGCCGAGCCTTCGTCCGACGACGTCGAGCTCTTCGAGCAGATCACCCGGCGCAGGACGAGCCGTGTCGCGTTCGACGAGAGACGGCTCCCCGACGAGCTCGTGACCCGCCTGGCACGAGACGTCATGGACGCGGGCGCGACACTGCATGTCGTCGACGACCGCAGGCCGACCGTGTGCGACCTGATCACCGAGGCGGACCGCCTCCAGATGGCCGATCCGCACTTCAGGCGGGAGTTGGCAGCCTGGCTCGCCGGCCGCGGCGATCGCGCAGACGGCATCCCGGAGTTCAGCGTGGAGATAGGGCACCTGCGCCTCCCCCCATTCGTCACTCCCCTCGTCGTCAGGACGTTCGACATCGGCGACGGCAAGGCGGCGTACGACACCGAGCTCGTCGAGCACTCCGGTCTGCTCGCCGTGATCGCGACACCACGAGACGACGTTACGAGCCGGCTGAGCGCGGGCAGGGCACTGCAGAAGGTCCTGCTCAGGGCGTGCGCACACGACGTGAGGTCGTCGTTCCTGAACCAACCCATCGAGATCGACTCGTTGCGTGGACGGCTGGCGACAGCAGTCGGTGCGGCCAACCCGCAGCTTGTTCTTCGACTGGGATACGGGCCGAGTCCCTCGCCCTCGAGGCGACGCGACCCCGCAGAGTTCTTCGTCTCCTGAACGACCAGCCAACGTCCCTCGCGGGTGGGACCTTCGCCGGTTCTCGCACAGGCCGATGCGGACGACGATCGTTTCGACAACGGTGAATCGAAAGGAACGAAACGATGAGTACCGAACAGAAGCAGGGAAGCGCGGCGGCTCCCGGCCACCAGGTCACTCCGCAGCACGAGAACCGCATCCCGCGGATCGAGTCCCGCGGACGTTCAGCTGTGGCGCTTGCCGTCACGCGCATCGCGGTCGGCTTCGTGTTCCTCTGGGCCTTCCTCGACAAGACGTTCGGATTCGGCTACGCGACTCCGAGCGAGCGCGCTTGGATCAACGGCGGCTCACCCACGGAAGGCTTCCTGAGCAACCTGCAGGCCGGACCGCTTCGCGGCATGTTCCAGGCGTGGGCAGGCGAACCATGGGCCGACTGGCTGTTCATGCTCGGTCTCGCCGGCATCGGCATCGCCGTCATCCTCGGTATCGGCCTGCGCATCTCGGCAGTCGCCGCGAGCCTGATGATGCTGATGATGTGGGCGGCTGAGTGGCCGCTGGCACGCTTCGGCTACTCGGGCGAACCGACCATGTCGACCAACCCCTTCATGGACTACCACCTCATCTACGCGCTCGTCCTCATCGTGTGCGCCGCCGCCTACGCCGGCCACACCTGGGGACTCGGACGCTTCTGGGAGAAGACCGCACTCGTCGGTCGCAACCGCTGGCTGCTGTGACGCCCGTACGGCAACGGGGGCGTGCGTCACAGCCTGGGGAGCGGGAACCCGCGGGGCAGGGTTCCCGCCCCACCTGGACGAAGGATCGACTACCACGCGTAAGGCAGATCGAGATGGCACACCACAGCAACCGTCGCGGCTCAGCCGTCCTTCGGAAGCTCGGACTCGACGAGAATCCCTTGAGACGCGGTAGCGACAGGATCCAGTCGTTCTCCTTGCTGGTAATCGGGCTCTTCATCGTGCTCGGCTGTGTGCTCGGAGTCCGCACCGGCCTATCCGTGTACGAGCATGAGCGGCAGGTCGAGATCGTCGACGCGCGTGACGGCTACCAGGTCATGGCGCGGGTTCTCGAGGTCTCCACCTCGGTCCCGACCGGCCGTGAAGGTGCTACGACGGCGCACATCACGCGTGTCACCTGGCAGGACGAACAGGGACGTGAACATATGGACACGATCACGGTACGCAAGGCCGACCGCCCGCACGGCGACATCCGGCTCTGGATCGATGCCCGCGGAACCGCATCCGCCTCCCCACGATCCGCTGGGCGCACCTTGGGCCTGGCGTTCATGCAAGGACTCGGTGTGACGTCATGGACAGCCATCGCCGCTGCGGTGGCGTACGTCGCAATCTGTGCCCTGCTGAACCTTCGCCGACGCCGTCAGTGGGACGACGAGTGGGTACTCGTCGAACCGCAATGGCGCCGCCAGGTGTTGTGAACGATCCACATCTAGCGTCACGCAAGGAGCATGAGATGACCACACGTGTGGCAGTCAACGGATTCGGTCGCGTCGGTAGGAGCTTCCTCCGTGCGGCGCGAGGCAGAGGGCTGGAGGTCGTCGCCGTCAACGACATCACTGACGGCGCCACGCTCGCCCACCTCCTCGCATCCGACTCGACTCTCGGCGCCTACCCCGATCGAGTGGTCGCCGACGAGGGCGCTCTCCTGGTCGGTGACGCCAAGATCACCCTGCTGAACGAGTCGGATCCGAACCTCCTCGACTGGGAGTCCCTCGGCGTCGACATCGTCATCGAGGCGACGGGCCGGATGCGCACCGCGGACACCGCGAGCACCCACATCGCCCGCGGCGCTCGCAAGGTCCTGGTCTCGGCTCCCGGAAAGAACCTCGACTTCACCGCCGTCTACGGGATCAACCACACGGAGTACGACCCCGAACGACACCACCTGGTCTCGGCGGCTTCGTGCACGACGAACTGCGTGGTCCCGATGGTGACCGTTCTCCACCGTGCCTACGGGCTCGAAGCCGGCCTCATGACGACCGTCCATGCGTACACCAGCGACCAGTCCCTGCTCGACGGACCGCACAAGGACCCGCGCCGCGCCCGTGCCGCCGCGGTGAACATCATCCCCACGAGTACAGGCGCGGCGCGCACGGCTGGAGTGGTACTCCCCGAGCTCGCAGGACGGCTCGACGGCGTCGCCGTCCGCGTCCCGGTCGAGGACGGTTCGCTCACCGACCTGACACTGATGCTCGACTCGTCCACCGACGCGGACGCAGTCAACGCCGAGTTCCAGCACGCCGCTGACGACGGCCTCGCAGGCATCCTCCGCTACAGCGAGGCGCCCCTGGTGTCCCGCGACATCATCGGCGACCCGGCGTCGTGTGTCTTCGACGCCTCCCTGACCCAGGCAATGGGGCGCCTCGTCAAGGTCTTCGGCTGGTACGACAACGAGTACGGCTACTCGAGCCGACTCGTCGACATGGCGACCTACATGGGCCGCTTCCTTTCTTGAGCACAGATGGAGCAGTCATGACCGACGGAGACCGCCGACCCGTGGTGGTCGGCATCGACGAGACGACTGAGAGCCAGGCCGCCCTCGGCTGGGCGGTGGAGAAGGCGCGATCGGCCGGCGTTCCGCTGAGAGTCGTCACGGTCGACCCGGCAGCGCCCCCGCCGCTCGAGTTGGCCGACTCGGATGCCGTTGCATCGTCGGCCGCGTTACGGCAACGACACGACGCCGCCGTCGAGTACGCCCAAGGACAGCTCGGCCGGGAGAACGTCTCGGCCCGCCTCACGACCGGTCGACCGGCCAAGGTACTGGTCGCCGAAGCGCGACAGGCAGAGTTGCTGGTGGTCGGTTCGCGTGTCCGGTCGGCCACTTCCGCGATCGTCATGGGCTCGGTGGGAGCCGCGACCGTGGCTCATGCGGCATGTCCCGTGGTCGTGGTCAGGATCTCGACCGAGATTGCGCCGGCGGACCGGATCGTCGTCGGCATCGACGGTTCACACCAGTCCGATGCCGCCGTGCGGTTCGCCTTCGAGCAGGCAACCGAGCGTGGCGTCCCGGTCGCGGTGGTGCATTGCTGGCAGCCGTATGGGTACGTCGACCCCATCCGGTGGGAACACGGCGTCCTCGAAGCCGAACAACAGCGGCGTCAAGACTGGATCAGACAGAACATCGCGCCACTGGCCAAGGAGTTCCCCGACGTGGAGCACACCGCGGAGCTTGTCGAGGGCCACACCTCTACCGAGCTCACCGAACGCTCCCGTAGGGCGTCGCTCGTCGTCGTCGGGTCTCGGGGTCACGGCGGCTTCGCGGGCCTCCTCCTCGGCTCGGTCAGCCAGAACCTCCTGCACCACGCGCGGTGCACCGTCGCGGTCGTGAAGGCACGGCCGTAGTCAGCAGCCAGATCGGTGAGGAGACAGCGATGACCGAGAACCCGGCCACCAGCCATGTCCCAGGCAGTGCGCTGACGCGCCACGCATTCTTCAGGGCGATGGCCCCGGAGCACGTCGAACGTCTTGCCGAGGTGACAAGAAGGACCCGCCTTCCCGCAAGGACCCGCATTTTCGACGAGGGCGGAGTCGCGGACCGTTTCTGGCTGATCGAAGCCGGTGCCGTGGCACTCGACCTCGTCATCCCCGGCCGAGGACACGCCGTGATCGACACTCTGGTCATGGGTGACGTCCTCGGCTGGTCGTGGCTCTTCACGCCGTACCGGTGGCGGTTCGGCGCCGTCACCAAAGGGCCGTTCCAGGCGCTGGAACTGGACGGGAGGGCGGTGCGGGCGATGTGCGCGGACGACGCCTCGCTCGGATACGACCTGACCCAGCGTTTCCTCGCCATCGCCCTGCATCGCCTGCAGAGCACGCGGATCAGGCTCATCGAGCTCTACGCCACGCCATCGGAGTACCACGACTGAGGAGGCTCGACGACGTCCTGGTGTCCACCAGCGTCGTGACGTCTGCCGGTGCCCGCCGAGCAGTGACCACCGCCACGGTCGACATGTATCAACGAGACGGAGGGATCATGACTGCGACGTCCGACCGGCCGCTGGTGGTCGGCATCGATGAGGCTCCCCAGAGCCAGCTCGCCCTACGGTGGGCGATCGAGGAAGCGAGATCCCGCGGATGCCCGCTGCACATCGTGTCGGTGTACGAGCTCACGACGCGTCCACTCGAATACGAGCTGGTGAGCCAGCTCGGCGCGCAATCCACGCTGCGTGACCGCTTCGACGAGGCCGTCGCCTTCGCCTTCGAGCGCCTCGGCGCCGATCGCGTCTCCCACGCATACGTCGCCGGGCATCCGGCTCAGGTGCTGCTCAACGAAGCCGCTTCGGCGGCCGCCCTGGTGGTCGGCTCCACATCACGGTCTCCCGCGGCCGCGGTCCTGATCGGCTCGGTCAGCGGCGCGGTCGCGGCACACGCCCGCTGCCCGGTCGTCGTGGTACGCGCGGCGCCGGCGGGACCGGCGGCCGGACCGGTCGTCGTCGGCATGGACAGCTCACCTCACTCCGACCAGGCGGCACGGGTCGCGTTCGAGCAGGCACACGGCCGTGGCCTTCCCCTCAAGGTCGTCCACTGTTCGAGCCCTCTCCCCGGATACGCCGATCCCGGCAAGTCACCAGGCGGTATCCTCGCCGACGAGCCGGACGGCCGCGAGAGGTGGATCGAGGAACGCCTGGCTCCTCTCCGTAAGGACCACCCGGACGTGCGCGTCTCCCTCCATCTCGTCGAGGGGAGGCCCGCGGACGAGCTCATCGCGTGCTCGGCGCACGCGACCATCGTTGTCGTCGGCAGCCGCGGACACGGAGGCATCGGCGGCCTCCTGCTCGGATCCGTCAGTCAGGCGCTCCTGCACCACGCCCGTTGCACGGTCATCGTCGCCAAGGACGTGCTCTCACCGAGGTGAGAGCCGACCTCGGGGACGTCGACATCGGAGGACGCCCTCACGCACCCCGGTCGAGGTCGATCACCTCGTCCACCTGATCGAGTCTCGCGAGGCGGTGCGTTTAGGAACAGGACGGTCCGTCCCTCGGTCACGGCGAGCGGTCGTCGGTGATTGCGGTGGCGGTCGGTTCTTCCAGGTGCTCAGTGGGCTCGTCCGGGACGAGTACGGGGAAGTCGGCGAGGAGTGCGCGGGCGAGGTTGAGTCGTTGCCGTTCACCGCCTGAGAGACGGGAGCCGTGCTCGCCGACGAACGTGTCCAGGCCCCGACGGCATGTGTACGACCACCGGCAGCAACCGCGCGCGACGCAGCGCGTCGACGAGCTCGTCCTCGGTGGCGCCCGACGTGTGGATACACCTCGCTGTACGTGCCCTCCAGCCCCGCGTTCGCCGCCGCAGGGCAACCATGACCCCGCCGCACCACGTAGATCATGTCCAGGTGCCGCGCCGCAATTCAGCCGGTTCAGAAGGCGTAACAGAAGTTGAGGGCCCGTACTCGAAAGACCGAGAAGCCGTGGCTTGACGTGCTCAGGACGCAACGGCTCGCGTAGCAACTGGTTGTCCAGCAGGTAGATCTGGCCCACCGAGAGGTAGCTCGCCGCCCGCCAGCACCCGTCGATCCTGCACACGTCCTCGCTGTCCAGCCCCATGACGACTCACCCTCGTGCAGGCAGGCAACCGAAGGCAGCGCCGAATGTTCTGGCCAGCGATCCCTCGACTCCACCACGTTCACCGCGGGTCCGGCTGCGAGATCAACGAAATGTCACGGGGTCGCGTCGAGCGGCTGCCGGTCGCGTTCCTCGCAGAACTCGCGCACCGCAGCGTAAGCACGGGCACCGTACACCGTCGCGGGCCCGCCGTTCATCAGGAAGGTGACACCGATGGCCTCCGCCGCCTCCAGAGGGGTGGCGCCCGCCTGAACCGCCGCGTGCGCGTGCGCGGCGATGCACCCGTCGCACTCCTTGCTCACCGCGATCGCCAGCGCGATCAGTTCCTTCGTCCCGGTGTCGAGAACGCCGGCGGCCAGCGCCGCGTCGTGCAGCTCCCGGTACCCCCGATAGACATCGGGAATCGCACGCCTGAGCTCGCTCGTGTGTGGCCGAAGCTCGTCCCTCACCGCCATGCCGTATGCCATGATCTGCTCTCCGATCATCAGGTGAAGACGATCTGGCCGCCGTCGGCCAGGTCGTACAACTCGCCGACGGTGATGATGCCCTTGACGTGCTCGACGAAGTCGTCCTCGCCGTAACCGAACAGGTCGACCGACGCCTTGCATGCGTATAATCCGGCACCGGTATCCGCGATCATCTCGACGAACTCCGGCACCGGCGGGATGTCGAGAGTGTCCATCTTCCGACCCAGGTAGCGGGTCATCAGCGCGGACACCCCCGGCACCGCGCCGGCCAACGTTGGCAGGTGGAGGCCAGGGTTCCCGACAGTCGCCAGCTTGATGCGCTGTTGTCGCCCGCGGTGAATGGCGTCCAGCCCGAAGAACGTGAAGAACAGGTTCGCGTCGATGCCCTCGGCGCGCGCCCCGTTCGCCATGATCAGGCCCGGGTAGACGCCGTCGAGCGAGCCCTTGGAGATGATGATGGATATCTTGTCGATCATCGTTTCGCCCTTGTCAGATGCAGCCGCGTGGCTTGGGGATGCCGGCGATCCGCGCGGCGAGCTTCGCCGGTCCCTTTGGGAAGAGCTGGTAGAGCTCCTTGATGGTCACGCCCGAGGACCGCGCAAGCGCGCGGACGTTCGGGCCGGTGCCGTTCTGCTCGTACTGGTAGCGCATGTGCTTGACGACCTGCCAGTGCTGCTCGGTGAGCCTTTCGATGCCGTACTCGCGGGCCAGCTCGGAAGTCATCTCCTCGCGCCACTGCCCCGGTTCGGTGAAAAATCCCTCGTCGTTCACGGTCACCGCGGTTCCCGCGTACACCTTCTCGGGCATGCTTCCTCCTCACTGCCGTGATGCGCCGGTCAGCGCATCGAAGTCCTTACCCGTCCGTGGCATCGCGGCCGTGATCCCCGGGATGGAACGGCCGGGCAGCAGCGCGCGCCAGTAGAACGACTGGAACATGAGCTTGCCGAGGTGGTTGAGCCTGGACTCACGCAGCAGCGGCAGTCCCACCCGAGACGGGAAACGACCGGGCAACGGCTCTGTGTCGTAGTTGAAGTCGATGAGCATCGCCTTGCCGAAGCCGGTCTCGACGAAACAGTTGGTGTGCCCGTCGAAGCGGGATGCCAGCGGCTCGCCCGCGAGGTGTCGCACGACGTTGTCCACCAGCACCTCGCCCTCGAAGTGCGCGACAGAGCCGGCCTTGGACGTCGGGATCGCGGCGGCGTCGCCGATGACGAAGATGTCCGGCCGGACCTTCGACTGCAGCGTCGACTCGTCCGTTGGCACGAAGTCGAGCTCGTCGCCCAGTCCCGGCGACCTACCGACGTACTCCTCGCCGCTGTGCACCGGGACGACGACGGCTAGGTCGAACTCGACCGTTCGCTCGTCGAACGAGACCAGCCGTCCTGCCTCGCCGTCGACCTGACCGGTATTGAACTCGGTCACCAGCTCGATGCCCTTCTCCTCCAGCAGGCCGGCAAGGGTGCGTGTCGCGACGGGCTTGGTGAACGCTCCGTCGAGTGGCGTGACGTAGGTGAGCCGGACCCTGTCGCGGATTCCGCGGTCACGCAAATACCAGTCAGCGAGGAAGCAGAACTCCAGCGGTGCCACCGGACACTTGATCGGCATGTCGACGACGTTCACGACGAGGTGCCCACCGTCGAACGTCGGTAGCGCGGAAGCCAGCGCAGTCGCACCGTCGAGGTCGTAGAACGTATGGACGGTCTCGTGCCATCCCGGACCGTGGAGACCCTCGGTTTCCTCTGGAACGAGCCGTGTCCCGCTGGCGATGACGAGCACGTCGTAGCCGAGCACCGTGCCGTCGAGCAGCTGCACGTGCCGGTCGTCGACGTCGACACGGTCGACCGCTCCGCACCGGTAGTCCACGCCGTCGCGGAGCTGCTGTTGCCGCGGCCGGACGATCTTCTCCGGCACGGCGAGCCCGAAGGGAACCAACAGCAGGCCGGGCTGGTAGACGTGACGGTCGTCCCGGTCGACCACGGTGATCCTGGCGTCGTCGCCGAGCTTCCGGCGAAGCCGGTTGGCCACCGATGTGCCGCCGGTGCCCCCGCCAAGAATCACGATGCGCCGTTCCATACTTTCAGTCTTCGGCGCGGGTCCGGCCCCACCCAGAGCCGATGGTCCCGCACGATCGGGGCGAACGGCGTAACCTCGTGGGCGCGGTTCTCCGGTCGCCCACGTCCCCGCGAGGCACCGGGGCCGCCGAGTCTTGCGGGCCCGGAGAAGACGACGGCGATGCCGAGGATGAAGCCGAAGTCGTACCAGTTCCCGTTGTTGTGCACCTCATAGAGGCTCACATCGGAGGCCGCCACCGGTGGACCGGCGGCCTCGGCGACCGACTCGTCCGGCGGCTCGCCGAGGTTGACTGCGCGCATGTACGCGCATGGTGGCGAGTTTCGCAGGACGCGGCGGACGGACTCGGGATCGCCGGCGGTGCACGGCTCGCCCAGGTACTCGACCGGGATGCGCACCGCGTCGACCCCGCCGAACAGGTTGTCCGCGTTCTCACCGTCGTGCCCTGTGTCGGTGAGCGCGTCGACGAGCGTGTGGAGCAACTGGAGCATCGCCCTGGCCAGCCTGTGGATCCCTGCTGTCGTCAACCTCATCGGTGTGCGGCAGATGGCATGGTTCCAGAACCTCACCGTCGTGCTGACGTTCGCTCCTCTGTTGTTCTGCGTTTCGTCGACAGGCTCAAGGAGATCCTCGTCAGGAACTCCGGTGTCCCACGACCATCCGCAAGATCGACGACCACCGCGGGACAGACGCGGTCATCGACCTCGGCGCGATCGCAGCGGTCGTCTTCGACACCGACGGAGTCGTCACCGACACAGCACGCGTGCATGGTCAGGTGTGGAAACAGGTCTTCGACCAGTTCCTGCGCACACGAGCCAGCCGGTGGGGTGAGGAGTACCGGCCATCCGACGTGCGGGCGACTACCTGGCGTTCGTCGACGACAACATGTTCGACGTCCGCGTCGACGGTCTCGACGCGGCCTGACCGGCAAGCCCGACCGCCACCTTCCTCGAGGCCCCGCGTCGTCTCGACACGATCGGCGCGGACCTCGCCGACGTCCGCATCACCGGTCGGCGGCACAAGCCGCAAGTGCGTGGTCGATCCGGCACGACGGGTCCCCCCACCTACTACCCAGGGGTATTCGGCGCAGGCACGGGTCTGTCGATCCGTCGCAGATGACGGAGCTGGACGAGACGCTGTAGGTCGTCAACGGTGATCATTCCGATGATCATGTTCCCGGCCGCACCGTGGTCGGTGACGACAGCGATGAGTACGCCGGCGAGCGCAGTGCGGTCGAGCAGTGAGAACAGCGGAGCATCCGGCGGAACGACGTACTCGGCGGGCAGCGCGACCGCGATCGTGTCGAGCCGTTCGTCCGCGTGGTCGGCGGGTACTCGCGCCAGGAGGTCGAGGGTCACGACGCCTCGCGGTCCCCCGTCGAATCCCACCACGGGGAAGACCGTCTGCCGGGATCTGGTCGCGACCTTCTCAGCGAACGTCCGTACGGAGTCCCACGCAGGCGCCGTGTCGGGATGTGGGGTCATCACGTCGCGGGCAACGATGCCGCGGGAAGCCGCACGGATGATGCCGGTTCGCTGCTCGGCGCCGGCGGATTGAACGAGGAACCAGCCGAGGAGCACCAGCCACAGCCCGTCCAGCCGTCCCAGCGCGAGAACCTCGAGGACACCCAACCCGATCATGACGGCACCTGTCGCCTTCCCCGCGCGCGTGGCGATCCGGTCGGCGCGAGCGCGGTCGCCATGGATGCGCCACAGCACTGCGCGCAGCACCCGGCCGCCGTCCAGCGGCGCACCGGGAAGCAGGTTGAACGCACCGAGGAACGCGTTCATCACACCGATCCACAGCACTGCCTTCACCACTGCAGCTGGTGCGCCAACCGTGTCGAGCCCCCATGCCGCCGCGAGCAGGGCGACGCCGGCGGCGACGCTGGTGAGCGGGCCGGCTACGGCGATCTCGAGCTCTGTCCGCGGGCTCGGCGCCTCGCCCTCCAGGTGGGCGACACCACCCAGCATCCACAGCGTGATCGCCCGCACCCGCACCCCCCGACGCCGTGCAACGAGCGCGTGCGCGAGCTCATGAGCGAGCAACGACGCGAGGAACACGACGGCGCCGGGCACGGCGACCAACCAGTACGTCGTGGCCGATCCCCCCGGTGCCATCGTCGGCAGCACGGAGTCGCCGAGGAGCACGACGACCAGTGCCATGATCACCAGAACCGACCAGTGGACGCCGACGGGAACGCCGGCGATTCTGCCCAGACGAAGCGTCTGTCTCATGACGACCTCCCACAGTCCACACTCACCACCGCGATGGCCAAGAAGTAGCGGCGAAGGTCCCATCCGTGCCGGCCGTCCGGCCAGCACTCAGGCAGCGACGCGTCGCCGCCACGCCCGGATCGCCTTGTGGGTGGCGTCGGCGAGGACGACGACGGGTATGACGCACGCCGCAACAGCCCAACCGACCAATGGTGGGAAGTCCCCGCCGAGCACGCGCGCAACCGGCGGGATTCCCACGAACCCGAGCAGGGCCGCGCACTCGACAGCCACGGCGCCGAGCAGGAGGCGATTGCCGCCCAGTCGCAGGCGTCCGATCCACCTCGACTCGCTGCGACAGGCGAACGCCGTGGCGAGCTGACCGAGCACGACCGCGGTGAACGCCGTGCCGGACGCGACGGCGAGCAGTCCAGCCGACGGTGTGATTCCCCAGGTCCAGCCGCCGGCGATCAGCACGAGCGTGAACGCCGCCATCTCGACACCCGCCTCGGCGGGCCCGAGCACTCCGAACACCCTCAGCAGCACGGCCCTGTCGACCAACCGCTTATTACGCATCCTCCCCTGCATGGTCCGGGGATTCGGGCGTTCGGCGCCTAGATGAATGATTCCGTGAAGCTGCTGGTCAGTGGTCGTAGGCGGTGAGTGATCGTTTGCTGGTGACGCCGGTGGTCCAGTTGTGCCAGATCCCGGCGGCCATGGCCAGCAGGCGTTGGGCGACTCGGGTGAATAC
>WHST01000043.1 GCA_009379955.1 Streptosporangiales bacterium
CCGGCCTGACTCTTTACGCCGTCCTCCGCGAACTCCAGGCCCTACTCGGCGTCTGGACCGGCGCTTGCCGTCTCTGCCTGCAACCCGTCCTGCCACGCCCACCCACCCCCGCAGACTCGACATAACAAAGTACTACTAGGCACGCACGCGGCCGAGTCGATCATCGCCACCAGGAAGGAGCGCGGCCAGTACTCCTCGTTCACCGACTTCCTCGAGAAGTCGGACCTGACCGTGTGCAACAGACGTCTGGTCGACTCGCTGGTGAAGGCCGGCGGCTTCGACTCCCTCGGCCACACCAGGCTGGCACTCGCCCAGGTGCATGAGGACGCGGTCGCGGCCGTCGTCCCGCTCAAACGGCGCGAGGCGACCGGACAGTTCGACCTGTACGGCGGCGAGGACGCCGGCCCGGCCCGGTCGTCGCCACTGGCGCACCTGCGGGTCGGCACCGAGGAGTACCCGAGGAACGAGCTGCTCGCCCACGAGCGCGAGATGCTCGGCCTGTACGTCTCCGGCCACCCGCTCGACTTCGCGGCACACCTGCTGCGCGCGCACGCACAGCCGATCGCGACGCTGCTCGCCGACCCGCCGGTGCAGGGCGAGGTGACCGTTGCCGGCCTCGTCACGTCGCTGGAACGACGACTGAACAAGTCGGGCGAGCCGTGGGCGATCTGCACCGTCGAGGACCTGGACGCCGCCGTCGATGTGCTGTTCTTCCCGAAGACGTATGCCGGCGTCGCCGGCGACCTCGCCACGGACACCGCCGTCGTCGTCACCGGCCGGGTGAACCGGCGGGAGGACAGGATCTCGGTGTTCGGCAGCACGGCGAAGCGGCTCCCGCTGCCGACCGACGGCCTTGGGCAGGAACCGCCCTTCGTGCTCCGCGCGGCTGCGGACAAGCTCGACCTGCGCGCGGTCACCGAGCTGAAGGAGGCGCTGCTGGCACACCGCGGCACGACACCGGTACGCATCGAGCTGGTCGACGGCGGCAGGACGACACTGCTCGCCGTCGACGACTACGCGGTAACCGTCTCCACGATGCTGGTGAGCGAGCTGAAGGCGGTCAACGGTGTCACCGTCGCCTAGCGGAAGGTGCCGGCGGCGGGAACGTCAGGACCGTGCAGCCGCGGCGCTTCGTGTGTCCACTCCCGAACGCGGCGTCCTCCCAGGGAGTACCGCCCCTTCCGTGCTTCACACAGAAGAGGTGTTCGGGCAACTGGCAGCGCATGAGACCGGCTTGGACGTGCGTCGGGCTGCTCATAACCCAGAGGTCGCAGGTTCAAAATGCTGCCCCCGCTACCAAGAAGGTTCAGGTCAGAGGCCCGGAAGCCGGAAACGGCGACCGGGCCTCCGTCGTTCCGGTGTAACTGCAGCCGAACGGACTCTCATGGCTGCTGCTCCTTGCCGTTCACCGGCGAATCAGCGTGGAGATCGTCTCGGCTGCTTCGCGGTCGTGGCGGCAGAGGGCTCGGTCCAGCCCTGCCTGTAGGTGTGCACCGCCCTGCGGGCCGTCACTGCGGCGGCTACGTGCAACATCGAGTGTTCTTCGGCAACGAGATTGCTGCGGTGCCATTGCTCGCCGGTGAGCACGACCTAGTGTCCTGTGTCAGCGCGTCGTACGAGACGCTCAGCGGTTGAATCCTAGCCCCATCGTGCGGCCGATGATCTCCTTCATCACCTCGGTAGTGCCGCCGTAGATCGTCTGGACCCGGGAGTCGAGGTACGCCTTCGAGATCGGATACTCGGTCCCGTTGGCGTCCTCACTCCTGTCCAAGGTGACATTGGCGCGGCTGAACGTGCTGAACAAGCGTTGAAAGGAACTCGGGGTGAACTCACGCCTGGCAGTTGTCCTCCGCCAGGGTTCGCAGCTCCTTCACCGTCATGACTCGGTTGACTCCGCCGTGCGAGGAATAGCCGAGCACCCTGGACGGCGTCGGCCGGTCGGTGATCGGGAGGTCGCGCCACCGGAATCGCGGAGCGGTACTACTGACCGTGGTCCGACTGAAGGTGCGTGTTTCGGCGAAGTGATGGATGCCCAACAGCAGCTCCGGTTCGCCCGGTGTGCTGGACGCGGCACGCCACCGTGGCGGGAGCACACCGAGCTCCCGCACCACCAGGTCGTCGTCGGTCCGGCCCGCCGCGGTGAGCAGCGACACCTCGGTCGGTGAGGGGGAGCCCGAGGGGCTGGACGCCGTCACCGACGGCGTAGGCGAAGCTGACGGCGACGGTGATGGCGACGGTGTTTCCTGCACGCCGAACACCTCGATCCGTTCGTTCCTGGCACCGGTACACCAGGCCGTCACCAGGACCAGCCGCTGGTCACTGCGGCGTGCCACGCCGGTCCAGCCGGCCAGTCCTGGGCTGCAGCCGGCGAGAAGAAGGACGCCGCCGACCGCTCCCATACCGGCGACCAGGAAACGGCGGCGGTTCACGACCGGAGCTTTGGCGTCGACGGCTGTCCGGGCGCGCGAAACGCCTCCCACGTGACCAGTTCGACAACGAGACGTGTCTCAGTAAGCTGCGAACGCAGCCGCGTCAGCTGGGTGGCGACATCGTCCATGGTCGGTCATTGTGGCACGTGCCGATCGACGGTGGGTCTCGTTGGCCACAAGACGCGCACGGCGCTCGGGACCGGTCCCGAGCCCCAGTGGAGAGCATGTGGGAATGACACACGAAGATCAGGGCATGCGGATCGCGAGCGAAGCACGGCGCGGCATGCCGACGAAAGTGAAGGTGGCCATCGTCGGCCTCTGGCTCAGCGTGGCGATCTACGGACTCGGCGTGGCGTTGATGGTGGGGGAGGCCTTGTCGAAGGTCGAGCACGGTCAAGACGGCGCACCGGTATATCTGGCTGGCGCCGCGATGGTGCTCGTGCTCGTCGCGCTGCTCGTGGTCGCCGCGGTGCTGACGATGCGGGGCAACCGGGTGGGGCGAGGGCTCGCGATCGGCATGGAGCTGTTCCTCTTGTTCTGCGCCGGGCTCGGCACGATCGGCGCCCTGGTGAGCCTGGATCCGGTCGGGATCGCCATCGCACTGGTGCCCGTCGTCATCGCCACCGGTGTCGTCTGGATGCTCTTCGCGTCCGACGCACGGGAGTGGTTCAACCGTTGAGCGTCGCCGTTGCCCGGCGGGCACGGCGATGGCTGTAGCGGCGGCACGGACTCGTGCATGAGCGCCGAGCATGATCTGCTTGTAGACCACGTGATCGGCATCTCTGCGCCCGCGCCGGCCGACGCCCACGAGGCCCACCGCTTACCGGCGCTGTTCAGGACGGTGGCCGCGCTGGCGAGCCCACCGGACTCGTGCCCGGTTGCGCCTCCGTCCAGTTCTGGTGGTGCTCGATCCACCATCGGGCGATGTCGGCCCGGCGCATGAAGATGACGTCGGATCGGTCCTGTGCGTACTCGAGGAAGTCGCGCACTGCGCATGCGCGGTTCGCCTGCCCGCTCCAGCGTTCGTGCAACCCGACGGACATCATCCTCGGGGTGCCACCCTCCGCGACCTCCTGGCACAGGTACTCGACACCTGCTCGCAGGCTCTCCAAGAAGTGCCGGGGCGTGCCGTAGGTCGGTTCGAGGAAGTACCGAGAGTCGTTGTAGACCTTCGAGTAGGGGACCACGAGAAACGGCGTGTCGTGCACGTCGACGAAGTAGGGAAGCTCGTCGTTGCACGAGTCGGAGTCGTAGAGGAACCCGCCTTCCTCGACGAGCAGCTCTCTGGTGTGCACGCTGGGGAACGAGCGCACGAACCAGCCGAGCGGATGACTCCCGGTGAGCCGCTCGAAGACCTCCACCGAGCGAAGCATGTGCTCACGCTCTTCCGCCTTCGTCAGCGAGGAGTTCTCCGTCCAGCGGTACCCGTGGGCCAGCGCCTCGTGGCCCGCGTCGACGATCCATTCGGCCACCGCGGGGTTACGTTCGAGCGCGACCGCGCAGGCACCGACGGAGACGGGGACGCGGAGGCGGTCGAAAAGCCGGGCTAGACGCCAGACTCCTACCCTGCTCCCGAACTCGAAGTGGGTCTCGGTGCCGAGATCCCGTATCTCGGACCCGATCTGGTCGGAGTGCTCCCCCCAACTGTCGTTACGGCCGTCCTCGAGCAACGAGTACTCGGCCCCGGCCTCGTAGTTGAGTACGACGCTGATCACGAGGCTGGCGTCATTCGGCCATCGGACCTTCGGGGGGAATCGGCCGTAGCCGATGAAGTCTCGAGAAGGACCGGTAGTCGGGACGTCAGGTCGACTCATCCGCGAGTTCCTCCAGCCGTGCGCAGAGCAGCTTCAGCGTGTCGAACACCTCGAACGCGGCCGCGGACGCCGGGGCGACTCCAACCCGCCGTGTCCAGCCGCTGGGCTTGAGCATGACGTACCGAACTACCGACCCAGGTGCCTGGTCGGTGGGTCCAGTACAGGTGGGTCCTGAACCGTGCAGATCTAGTTAGTAAACCAACTTAACACCTGAGTCCGATGGTGCCTACACTGTGAGTGTGACGACTGACTCAGCACAGGCCGGTGAGGCAGCGCCCTCCGGTGCGGGGACGGGCAAGCGAGAACGGTTGATCGCAGCCGCGCGCGACCTCGTATATCGCCAGGGCGTGGCGCGCACCACCCTCGCCCACATCGCCCAGGCCGCCGACGTACCGGTGGGCAACGTCTACTACTACTTCAAGGCCAAGGACGACATCATCGGCGCCGTGGTGCACACACACGCCGACCAGCTCGAATCAACGCTCGCCGAGCTGGGACAGCGGCACCGCAGCCCCAAGGCCCGACTCAAGGCCTTCGTTCGCCTCCTGGCCGAGCGAGCGGCCTCGACCCCACCGCAATACGGCTGCCCGTACGGAACACTGAGCTCGGAGCTGGCCAAACAGACCGACGGATCGGATCCACTCGCCGCGCCGCTGATGCAGATCCAGCTCGACTGGAGCGAACAACAGTTCCGCGCCATGGGCCGACGCGACGCACGCGAGCTGGCGGTCGAGCTTGTCGCCTCCTACCAGGGCAGCGCCGTCCTCACCAGCGCGCTCGGACAATCCGAGCTCATGGCCCACCAAACCCGGCGTCTCGAGAAATGGATCGACGCGCTGGCAACCTCAGCGGGAGCCCGTCAACCGAAGACGAGCCGGAAAGAAGGGCGTACGCCATCGTGACTGATCTCGCTGCGTTTGCCGAGCTGGTACCTCTCGATCATGGCTTGTGTGTGATCAACACATTGCGCGGCGACGGCACTGTCCAGTCGTCGGTAGTCAACGCTGGAGTCCTGCAGCACCCACAGCGAGCAGGACGGGTTGTCGGGCTCGTCGCCACCGGCGGCTCCCGCAAGCTGCGAAACCTGCGTGCCCAACCCCGAGCCACCATTGTCGTCCGGGCGGGCTGGCGCTGGGCCACCGTCGAGGGTGACACCGAGATCGTCGGGCCTGACGACCCGTATCCCGATGTCGACAGCGAAGCACTGAGACTGATGTTGCGGGACATCTTCCGGGCCGCCGGCGGTACTCACGACGACTGGGACACCTACGACCGAGCGATGGCAGAAGAGCGGCGAGCTGCCGTACTCATCGCCCCCCACCGCATCTACACCAACCCGCAGACCTCATGACCCGAGACGACGTGCCCGACCTGTGTGCCGTCCTGTCGGGAGTAATCGAGGACTACCCGTTCGGCGAGGGAGTGGCAGTGTTCAAGGTCGGCGGCCGGGGCGTCTGGCGGTGAGGCGGCACTATGCCGTGCGTCAACTCTTGGCAGAGATTGATCCTGGTTCGGCGGCGTTCGAGGTGCGGTAGAGGTCGCGGAGGGTCGCTATCTCGGCGCCGTGGTGGATGACCTCCCTGTTGATGTGCAGCACCAGGGTTGCCCGCGGATGCCGTGCCCACGGGCCCTCCGCCTCTCCGCACTCCTCTGCCAGGCCCTTCTCACCCCAGGAGGTGACGCCGGTGACCCACCTGTCGTACGCGTCGTCGAGAGCGGCGAGGCCGTCGGCCGCAGTTCCCGGCCAGTCCATCGTCTGCAGCCTGTTGCCGTACTCCTGCTGGGAGATGCCCTCGAAGTGCGTCGCGGCGCGCAGGCCGAGCACCAGCACGCTGATGTGCGCCAGCCGCCACGCGATGGTCGTGACCGGCGGCTGGCTGGGTTCTGTCGGCGCCCAGTCACAGGAGAAGCCGCCGCCTTCCCTGGGACGGATGGACCAGCAGCCGTCCACAGGTTCCCAGAAGTACTCGGCGTCGGTCAGGCCGTCCAGCCGCGGCCGGAGCTGACTCTTCCAGTGCCACTGGAGCTGCCCGAGTAGTTCGCGGTGATAGTCGACATCCATGTCGTTGACGATACGGTGAGTTCACGGCAGGCCCGTGTCGGGAATTCGAGAAAGTCCGGCGAGCGGCGCATCAACAAGCGAAGCATCGAGCGTGCCATCCGCGGGCTCAAGGGCGCCCGGACTCCGCCTGCTCCGCCGCGGCGTGACGCTCGGGGCCCGCCTCGGTGCGGGCCCTGCGGCGCCGCCTACGGATGAGCAGCAGCGCGAGACCGACCAGGCTGGTGAGCAACCACATCGGCTACGCACCCTGCCCGAGCTGCCGGCGGACCCAGTCCCGGGCGAGCTCGGGGTCGTCGGTCACCGTCGTGGGGCACTTCCAGACCTTGTCGCCCGACCTGAGCGCCTTGGCGCGCTGCTGTTGCGCCGTCTCGGAGAGCACGAAGGCGAGGCCGCGGCAGCGTTCGGCGAGACCGGGACGCAGCCGCTTCAGCAGCCGTACGCGCTCGACCGCACCGCTCGGCGGACGCCGGCGGGCGGCATCGTCAGCACTGCCGTCGGGCATGTGCACGACAGCGGCGAACTCGGTGCCGCGGTCCAACGCCGACTGCAGCGTCCTGGCGACGAGCGTCGCCGTGTCGTCCGCCGAACCGTCCGCGACCCGGATCTCTACCACCGGCCAGTCCGTCCAGCTCACCAGGCCGTCCATGCACCGCTCCTCGACATCGAGTTAGGCACACCTTAGTTACTTGCGGACACTGTCCGCAAGTACTGTTGCTGCCGTGACCGGCACGGCGCGACGGCAGTGGGGCAGCCTCCGGCAGGGGCAGATCGTCGACGCCGCAGTGCGGCTGGCCCGTACCGAGGGCGTGGCGGCGTTGACCATCCGCCGACTGGCGGACGAGGTCGGTGCGTCCCGGATGGCGTTGTACCGGCACGTGCCGAGCAAGGACGCTCTGCTCGACCTGGTGGCGAACGCCGTCGCCGAGCGCCTGGCCGTCCCCGACGTGTCGGTGGACAGCCCGTGGCAGGACCGGCTGCGGCAGCTCGCCCACGCCATGCGTCGCGAGCTGCGCGCGCTGCCCGACCTCGCCCAGCTGATCATGGCGCGCGGCAACCACAGCCCCGGCGGCCTGCACCTGGCGGAGGCCATCCTGGCGACCCTCACCACCGCCGACCTGGACGACGCGGCGACCGCGCGCTTCTACCTGGTGTACGTCGACCTGGTCCTGGGTCGAGCCCACCGGGAGCTCCGCGGCGACCCGACCAGCCCGAGCCGCAACGAGGCCCTCCTGGCCGGCGCCGAGCACCGCCCCGACGCCCCCCGCCTGCGCGCCCTCGCTCCCCGGTTGCGGTCCGCCGACCCCGACGAGGTGTTCGAGACCGAGCTGGACATGTTCGTCGCCGCCGTCGAACACGCGGCCCAGACTTGCGAGTCGTCATCGGACAATATATAAACGGTACCGTACCGTTTATATATGGGGGAGTGACATGCCCGAGATCCTCGTCCTCGTCGTCGGTGCCGGCCCGGTGGGGCTGACTCTCGCGTGCGGCCTGGCTCAGCAGGGTGTCGCGGTGCGGGTGGTCGACAAGGCTGCCGGCCCGGCGACCACGTCGCGCGCGAACATCCTGCATGGGCGGGGAGTCGAGGTGCTCGACCGGGTCGGCGCGCTCGGCGACCTCCCGCAGCGCGCCGCGTCCGGCTTCACGATGCGCCCGGTCATGGGCGGCAGGGTCTTCACAATCCGGTTCGGTGACGTGGACGGTACGCCCGTCCGGGCGCTGTACATCTCGCAGGCGGAGGTCGAGTCCGAGCTGCGGCGCCGGCTGGCCGAGCTGGGTACCGCGGTCGAATGGGGCGTCGAGCTGACCGACGCCCGACCCGATGCCGCGGGCGTCGACGCCGTACTGGCGTCCGGGGAGTCCGTGCGGGCGCGCTGGCTCGTCGGCTGTGACGGCGGCGACAGCGCGGTGCGTGCGCTCGCCGGCTTCGAGTTCCCCGGCGCGGCGATCAGCGAGAAGTTCCTCCTGGCCGACCTGCACGTCGAGGACTGGGACTTCGACCGCGACGGCGGGGTCGGTTGGTACCACGAGGACGGCATGCTGGTGGCCATGCCCATGCCCGAGCCGGACGGGGCTCGCGACCGAGGTGACCTGTGGCGGTTCATGGCCTACCTGCCGGAAGGGACACGGGAGCGGCTGACCGACGCACAGGTCGTGGACAGTTTCCGTCGCATCGTGCCCAGGCGCTCGGGCGTGTCCGGCGTACGAGTCCGCGACGCCGCGTGGACCTCGGTCTTCCGCATCCAGCGTCGTCTCGTCGACGACTACCGGCGTGGGCGCGTCCTGCTGGCCGGCGACGCGGCACACCTGCACTCACCGTTCGGCGGCCAGGGCATGCTCACCGGCGTCGGTGACGCCGAGAACCTCGCCTGGAAGCTGGCGCTGGTGGTGTACGGCCGTGCCCACGAGGCGTTGCTCGACACCTACGCGGCAGAGCGGCGTCCCGTTGCCGCCACGGTGCTGAAGGAGACCGGCCGAGGTACGTGGCTGCAGACGAGCGACAGCGCGATGGCGCGGGCGCTCGTACGCCGCGTCGTCGCTCCGCTGCTGTCGAGACCGTCGGTGCAGCGGCGGCTCACGCTGGCGGCGTCACAGCTCGGTGTCACGTACCGCGCCGGTCCGCTCGGGTCGCGCCGAGGCGGGCGTCCGTACCCGGGCGACCGGATTCCCGACCTCGGCTGCCGGGCGGCCGACGGCAGGGCGACCCGACTGCACGCCGAGCTGCGCGGACGCTGGGCGCTGTTGACGGCGGCAACCGGTGTGAGCGAGTGCCTCGCAGCCGCCCGCGAGCGCCTCGGGCAGTGCGTTACCGCGCTCGTCCCGGCCGCCCGTCCCGGGGACGAGGTGTGGTTGGTGCGTCCCGACGGTCACCTGGCATGGCGCGGACCGAGTGAGCCGCGAGCGCTGGCGCGTTGGCTGGACGGCACTCTCCAGCGAGGGAGGGCCGGGCGGTGAACGGCGATACGGCTGGTCGGAGCCGCGGACGCGGGCGACCGCGCGACCCGGGAGCGGACGAGGCCATCCTCGACGCGGCGCTGGCGATGTTCGTGGAACGCGGCGTGGAGGGTACGAGCATCGAGCAGATCGCCAGGCGGGCGGGCGTCGCGAAGCTGACCGTCTACCGACGGTGGAAGTCCAAGGAGGAGCTGATCGCGCAGGCCATCGATGCGGCGCGCGTCCGGCTGGCCGGCACCGCGGAAACGTCCCTCGACGGCGTCGACGACCTCCCGGTGCGCGAGCTGGTCGCCGCGATCGTGCCGGATGTGGCCGTGAGCCTCGCCCGGCCCGAGCTGCGCGCGCTGATCGCCCGCACGCTGGGCGTCACCGTGAGCCATCCCGAGCTGGCGAGGGTCTACTGGCAGCACCACAGCCAACCCCGCCGGCAGGCGACGCGGGCGCTGCTCGAGCGCGCCAAGCGGGAGGGCATCCTCGCCGAGCACATCGACCCCGACGTCCTCATGGACATGATCAACGGCGCCGTCATCCACCGGCTGCTGCAGCCGGATCCTCCCGACGCCGCCGAGATGCGCGAGTACCTGACGAAGGTCTACCGCCAGGTCGGCCTGCTGCCCTGACCAGCGCGTGACGTACGTCGTGCCACCGGGCGTACGGGCCCTCCCGCCCTGCGGCAATCGCGTTCTCAGCCACGGCGGGTTCGGATAGCGTGCCAGCTGACATGCCCGGTGCCGGGGTTGGGGATCTGGTCGGCCGCGAGCGGGAGCTGTTCCTGCTCGACGGCCGGTTGCGTGCTGCACTGGGTGGTGCGGGCCAGGTGGTGTCGGTCAGTGGTGAGCCCGGTATCGGCAAGACGCGGCTGGCCGGCCACGTCCGGGACGCCGCAACCGCGGCGGGCATGCGCTGCTTCTGGGGACGCGCCAGCGAGCAGGACGGCGCGCCGGCGTACTGGGCGTTCCGGCAGATCGTCCGTCGTGCCGTGGACGCATCCGTGCCCGATCGGCTCGGTGCCGCGGCTGCGGATCTGGCGCATGTGGTGCCCGACCTGATCGCTCTGGACGCGGGTCGTCGGGTCGACCGCTTCGCCGTCTGTGCGGCGGTCGGTGATCTGCTGTTGGCGGTCGCCGAGGAGACCGGGGCGCTCGTGGTGGTGGACGACCTCCAGTGGGCGGACGCCGGTTCGGTGGAGATGCTCGAGCACCTGGTCGACCGGCTGGTCGAGGCGCGCCTGATGCTGCTCGTGACGTACCGCGACAGCGAGGCGGGCGCTCGTCTGCACCTGGCGCACGCGCTCTCGGGCATCGCGCGGCACCCGGCCGTGACACCGATCCGGTTGACGGGGTTGTCCCGCGCCGGCGTCGCGGCCCAGCTGACCGGGTTGCTCGGCGAGTCGCCGGATGACGTGCTCGTGGAGTCGATCAACCGCCGGACTCGCGGTAATCCGTTCTTCGTCCGCGAGCTGGGCCTGCTGCTCGTACAACACCCGGCGGCGGATGACCGGCTGCCGGACGCGGTGCGTGCCGCGGTCGGTGTTCGTCTGGCGGCGCTACCTGACGACGCGCACCACCTCGTCCGGGTGGCGGCGCTGTTCGGCGGAGACGTGGACGCCACCATGCTCGCCGAGGTCGTCGACGAGCCGTTGCCGGCGGTCCTCGACGGGCTTGATGCCGCGACCCGTGCCGGCGTCCTCACCAGCAGCGCGGGGTTCGTGCACGACCTGGTCGCCGAGGTGGCTCGCGCCGAGCTGTCCACCGCGGAACGGCTGGACGTGCACGCGCGGATCGCCGCGCGCCTTGCCGCGCGCGGCGACGCTTGGCAACGCGCGGAGGAGATCGCGCACCATTGGCTGTCGTCGCTACCGGTCGGCGACCCCGTCGAGGCGGTGCGATGGGCGGAACGTGCCGCCGCCCGCGCCGCCGAGCAGTTGGCCTGGGAACAGGCCGCTGCGATGTTCGCCCGTGCCGTGCATGCGGCTGGCCGGGCCGAGCCGGCCGAGCGTGCTCGCCTGCTCCGGTTACGCGCCCGCGCCTGCCTGCGGGCGTACGACGTCTCCGCCGCTCATGACGCCGTGCGCGCGGCGGCGGCGATCGCCCGCGAGCTGGCCGATCCGGTGGCTCTGGCCGAGGCGGTGCTCTCCTTCGGCGACTTCGCGGATCCCGCGGGACGCGACGAGCGGCAGGCGCTGTGCGAGGAGGCGCTCGCCGCGCTGTCCGACAGGGATCCGTTGCTGCGCGCTCGGCTGCTGGCCCAGCTCGCCAGCCACCTCGACCCCGTCGAGTCGCGGGGCCGGGTCGAAGGGGCGACCGACGAGGCGCTCGCGCTGGCCGAGCAGGTCGGTGACGCGCATGCCCTGGCCTCGGCACTGCACGCGCGGCAAGTGGCTCGCAGCGGGCCGGAGGGACTGGCCGAGCGGCTCCGCCTCGCCGACCGGATGAGCGAGCTCGGCACGACGACCGGCGACGACGAGCGGGTGCTGTGGGGGCATCTGTGGCGCTTCGACGCGCTCCTGCAACTCGGCAAGATCGACGCCGCCGAGGTCGAGGTGCTGCGGATGGCTCGCCTCGTCGAGCGATTGGAGTTGCCACTGGCTCGCTGGCATCTGGGGCGGGCGGGGGCGGCGATAGCGTTCGCTCGCGGCCGGTTCGTCGAGGTACGTCGGTTCGCCGAGGACATGCTCGGCCGGGCCGCCACGGCCCGGCACAGAGGCGGGGTGCACCTGGCCCGGCTGTTATACGCCCTGGTCGCCACGCAGACCGGCAAGCCGCCTCCGACGGAAGCCCTGGGCGCTGACACCGCGTGGCAATCGATGGCCGGCCCGGGCGCGATCCTGCCGCTGTGGCACCTCGCGGTAGGCAACGTGGAGGAGGCTCGCCGGCTCTACGCCGGTTTCCCACCCGCCGACACGTTGCCGCCGTTCGTCGCCGTACCGACGCTGCAGATGAAAGTCGAGCTGGCGGCCGCGTTGGACGACCGGGCGGGCGCGCAGGACGCCTACCGTCACCTGTCACCATGGGCGGACCTGTTCGTCTGTGGCGGCGCCGGTGCGCTGCACTTCACCGGGTCGATCCACACCTGGCTCGGCGTCGCGGCCAGGGCGTCGGGTCGACTGGACGACGCGGTGCGCCACCTGCGGGCCGGGATCGAAGCCAACGAGCGTGCCGGGTCACCGCCCTGCGTCGCCCGCTCGCGGCTCGAGCTGGCGCGCGCGTTGGCCCGCCGTGGCCGGCCCGGAGACGCGGAGGAGGCGGCCGCCTCGGCCCAGCTCGCCGCGGCCGAGGCCGAGCGGCTGGACATGGCACCGCTGCTGCGGTGGAGCAGGGAACTGCAGGCGGCGTACGGAGGTGCGGCACCGGGTCGGCTCACCACTCGAGAACGACAGATCGCCGAGCTGGTCGCCCAAGGCCTGACCAACAGGCAGATCGCGGCCACCGTGCACATCGCGGAGCGCACCGCGGAGACGCACGTGCAGCGCTGCCTGACCAAGCTCGGCCTCACCAACCGCACCCAGCTCGCCGCATGGGTCGCGGAAAGTACGTACCGCGCGTAAGTAGATCGCCGGACGCGGAGCGCGGGACGAGCCGCGACCGTGGACGGTATGACGACGACCACACCACGGGCCACCCGCATCGTCTTGCGCGCCGCCCGGCTGTTCGACGGCGTGACCGGCGCGCTGGTACCCGACCCGCTGGTCCTCATCGACGGTTCCCGTATCTGCGCCGTCGACTCCGGTGTCCGGCCACCCGCGGATGCCGCTGTGCTGGATCTGCCCGGTGCGACGCTGCTGCCGGGGCTCATCGACACGCACGTCCACCTGGCCTTCGACGCCTCCGCGGAACCGGTTCGCCGCCTCGGTGAGCGGACGCCGGACGAGGCGCTCGCCGCCATGACGGCCGCCGCCCGCGCCGCGGCGCGCGGCGGTGTGACGACGGTCCGCGATCTCGGTGACCGCGACTACCTCGCCCTGGAGCTACGCGGTCGTCCCGGGCTGCCGACGATCGTCGCCGCCGGGCCGCCGCTGACCACACCGGGCGGCCACTGCCACTTCCTGGGCGGCGCCACCGGACGTGGTGCGACAGCCGTTCGACGCGCGGTCCGCGACCATGTCGAGCGCGGCGTGGACGTCGTGAAAGTGATGGCCAGCGGTGGCAACCTCACCCCGGGCAGCCGGCCGGAGGACGCTCAGTTCACCAGCGCCGAGCTGCGGGCCGCCGTGGACGAAGCGCACCGGAACGGCCTGCCGATCACCGCCCACGCCCATGGCATCTCGGCGATCGCCGGCGCACTGAGCGCCGGTGTGGACGGCCTCGAACACGTCACGTTCTGGACGTCGGACGGCATCAGCGCGCCGCCCGAGCTCATCCAGCACATCGCCGACTGCCGGGTGATCGTCGGCGCGACGCTCGGCGTCCGGTCGGTCCCCGGCGCGACGGTGCCGCCCCCTGTCGCCGCACGGGCACAGTCGATCAGAGCGAACCTACGTCGGCTGCGGTCTGCGGGGGCGAGCATCGTGGCCGGCAGCGACGCCGGACTCGGCGCGGCCAAGCCGCATGACGCCGCTCGCTACGCCTACGCGGCGCTGCTGGACATCGGCTGCTCACCCGCCGAGGCGATGCGCACGCTCACCTCGGCCGCGGCCGCCGTCTGTGGCCTCGCCCATCGCAAGGGCCGCCTCGCGCCCGGGTACGACGGCGACATCGTCGCCGTCGACGGTGATCCGTTCGCCGACCCCGCGGCCATCCATCGCCTCCGCGCGGTGTACGTCGGCGGCCGGCCCGTCCTGTCCGCAGCACCTCCCATCCCGAACGAGAACACGAGGAGTCGTTCATGACCCGCATCGAGGGACAGCCGAACACGATCGGCGGGATCCACCACCTGAAGCTGCCCGTCGCCGACGTCGAGCGCAGCGGTGACTGGTACGCCAGAGTCCTCGGCTTCGACGTCGAGATCCGGTTCGTCGAGGACGGCGTGCTACGCGGCTTGGGTCTGCGCCATCCCAGCGGGGTTGGACTCGCCGTCCGACACGATCCCGAGCGGGCGGTGGCGATGTCCGGCTTCGACGCGGTGGCCCTCGCCGTTCCGACCCGTGACGGGGTGGTGCGGTGGGCGGGGCACCTCGACGAGCTGGGCGAGACCCATGCCGGAACGGTCCCCGGGCATACCGGTGGGCTCGTGCTGGTCGGGCTGCACGACCCCGACGGCATCGAGATCCGGCTCTACAGTGACGAGACCGCGCCGGTCCAACGGCTGCTCGCGGTCGACGGCGGTCAGATCGCCTACACCGACAGCGGTGGAGACGGGGAGTTGGTCCTGCTCGTACACGCGGGAGTCTTCGGGGCCTGGTTCGAGCCACTGGCCGCCGAGCCCGCGCTTGCCGGCCTGCGGATCGTGCGGATGGTCCGCGCCGGCTACACCGGGCCCACGCCCGACCGACCACTGACCCTCACCGACCATGCCACCCACTGCGCCGCGCTCCTCGACGAGCTCGGCGGCGGGCCGGCCACCGTGGTCGGGCACTCCTCGTCATCGGCGATCGCGCTACAACTTGCGGTCGACCGCCCGGACCTGGTCCGCGGGCTCGTCCTCGGCGAACCACCGCTCATCGAGCAGCTGATCGACCCGGAAGACGCCGCAGCGGTACGCGACGCCTTCCGTCCGGTGGGGCAGGCCGTCGCGGCAGCCGCGGCCGGCGACGACGTGTCCGCGGCTTACGACGCGTTCATGGGCGTGGTCTGTGGGCCGCACCACCGGCAGGTCGTCACCGCGGCGCTCGGGGGCGACGGCCTGGCACGTGCCGTGCAGGATTCCGCGTACTTCTTCCGTGACGAGGTCGCTGCTGCGGCCCAGTGGGAATTCGACGCCGCGACGGCGGCGCGGGTGAGAACGCCGGTGCTGCTCGTGCAGGGCGGCGCCAGTCCTCCGCCGACGCACCGTCTCGTCGCCCGGCTCGCCGCGCTACTGCCGGACGTCGGCGTCGTCACGTTCGACGACGACAACCACCTGCTTCCACTCCAGAGCCCGGCCGCCCTCGCCCGCCTGGTCGCCGATCACACCAGGGCACGGAACTCGTTGGATCATCGGAAGGTGATGGGACCGACGGCGCTCAGCTCGAAGGCGTGAGACAACAACTCATAGGAGCGGATTCGGTCCTCGTGCCTGATGATCAGCCGTGGCACGCGGCGATCTGCGAGACGCTATCGCGAGGTCACCACACAGAACTCATGGCCGTCGGGATCGGCCATGACCACCCAGCTGACCTTGCCCTGGCCGATGTCGATGCGAGTCGCCCCGAGGGAGACGAGACGGTCGACCTCCGCTTGCTGATCACCGTGGACGGGTGGAGCGATGTCGAAATGCAGTCGGTACTTCCCGGTCTTCGGCATCAGTGGCGGACCGCCCCAGGTGATCTTCGGCCCGCCGCGCGGCGAGCGGATCGCGGTCTCTTGGTCCTGGTCCCAGACCAACGGCCACCCCAGCGCTTCGCTCCAGAAGTACCCGACCTCCTGCGAACCGTCGGACGCCAGCGCTCCGACGAATCCGCAGTCGGCGAGGAAGTTGTTGCCCGGCTCGATGACGCAGAACTCATTGCCTTCGGGGTCGGCGAGCACCACATGACCCTCTTCCGGGAGTTGACCGACGTCGAGGTGCCGGGCGCCGAGTCCGAGCGCCCTCGCCACCGTCTGCTGCTGGTCCTCGAGGGACGTGCTCGTCAGATCGAAGTGCATCTGGTTCGGGCCGACCTTCTGCTCCTGAGTTGGCAGAAATCGGATCCGGAACCCGGTGTCATCGCTCGGCAGGAGCGCAATGCCGTCGTGGGGGTCGTCGGCCGTCTCCCAGCCCAGGACGCCGGCCCAGAAGCGCGCGAGACGGAGCGGGTCGTTCGCATCGAAGCAGAGCGCGAGGAGGTGACAGGTCATTCCGCTCCGCACCTCCGATCTGTTGACTCAAGCTGCAGACAGGGCACGTCGGTCTCAGGTGTGATCTGTGGTGGTGCGGCGGGCGGTGAGGTAGGACCGGGCCGCATGGCCGTACAGGACACAGTCGCGCTGCCGGCGTCCGGGCGCAGCAGACCGGTCGCCATCGACAGCGTGGTCGTCTTGCCCGCTCCGTTCGGGCCGACCATCTCGTAGAACGAGCCGGCCGGGACGGTCAGCGAGAGATCATCGACAGCGAGCTGATCGCCGTACCGCTTGGTCAGCCCGCGTAGATCCAGGGCCGGTATGAGACTCATGACCCTATTTCTATCCGGTATCACCGTCCCCACGTGCAAGGTGAATCGCATCTGAGACAAAATCCCGGGCATCACACGCTGACCTGCGGGGTGGTCTCCGGCGTGTCAGGAGCTGCTCCGCCAGGCGTCGGCGAGGAGTTCGAAGGAGCGGACGCGGTCGTCGTGGTCGTGCGTGATGGTGGTGACGAGGAGCTCGTCCGCGTCCGTTGCTCGTTGCAGGGTGCGCAGTCTCTCCGTCACCGTGTCGGGCGTGCCGACGAACTGGGTGTCGAGACGGTCGGCGACCAATGCGCGGTCGTCGTCGGTCCAGGTGTGGTCGGCTGCCTCCTTCGGTGTGGGGAAGGGGATGGCGCCCTGGCCGCTGCGGATGCTCCTGACCCACAGGGCGTACGGCGACGCGAGCTCGCGCGCGGTCTCGTCGTCGCGGGCGACCACGACATCGGCCGACACCATCACGTACGGTCGGGGCGCGTGCGCGGACGGCTGGAACTGGGCGCGGTATGACGCCACCGCCTCCAGTACCGTCGCCGGGCTGACGTGGTAGTTGGCCGCGAACGGCAGGCCCCGGCTGCCGGCCACGGCGGCGCTCTCGCCGCCGCTGCTGCCGAGGATCCAGACGTCGAGGTCGGCGCCCTCGCCCGGCACGGCGTGCACGTCGATGCCGTCGGGAGTGCGGTAGGTGCCGCGCAGGAACGCCCGGATGTCGTCGACTTGCTCGGTGTACGCGGGGGAGTGTGCGCCCGGCTGCTGCAGCAGAGCCGCCTGGGCCCGCAGCCGTGGTGACGCCGCGAGCCGCGCGAACGAGAACGGGGGTGGGATGAGCAGACCGTTCACCGTCCTCGCCCGGGGCGGCGGCGCTTCGGTCTCCGGTCGAGTCTGGCCGGCGCCGTTCGTGGCCTCGGTACGGCGTTGCCCCGACCGGCCGAGGCCGAGGTCGATCCGGCCGGGGAACACCGCGGCGAGCGTGCCGAACTGTTCCACCACGGCCGCTGCCGTCTGATGGCCGAGCTGGACGGCACCCGAACCGACCCTGATCGTGCTCGTCGCCGACGCGACCAGGGCGATCGTGACGGCAGGCGCCGAGCTCGCAACACCGGGCGCGAAGTGGTGCTCGGCGAGCCAGTAGCGCGCGTACCCGAGGTCCTCGGCACAGCGAGCGAGCTGGACGGTGTTGCGTAACGCGTCGCCCGCGGTGCGGCCGGACACCACGGGGGCGAGATCGAGGATGGAGAGCGGGACGTTCTGTGCCACGGTGGATGCCTCCGGGAAACGTGGTGTCGGCTCAGCGGACGGGTGACGCGGGGAACGGCCGGCTGGGGATGTCCCCGGCGCAGGACGAGCCGTCGCGCGGCGGCGGATGGTCGTCGGGTGCGGGGCATCGGCGTCTCTCCTGAGGTCACGAGGCGGAGGGTGAGCGCAAGAGGTCGGGTATCTCTTCGTCACTGCGGAACTGGGGGAGCACTCCTTCGCCGAACGCATAGGCCTCCTCCAGGTGCGGGTACCCGGAGAAGACGAACTCGTCGATGCCGGCGGCACGGTAGTCGTCGATGCGTTCCGCGACCTCGTAGTGGCTGCCGACGAGTGCGGTGCCCGCGCCGCCGCGGACGAGGCCGATCCCGGCCCACAGGTTCGGCGCGACGACGAGTCCGCGCCGGTCCCCGGCGTGCAGGTCGAGCATGCGGCGCTGCCCGACGGACTCCAGCCGCCGCATCGCCGCCTGCCGCTGCCGGACCGTCGTGTCGTCCAGCGACTCGATCAGCCTGGCTGCGTCGTCCCATGCCTCGCGCGACGTGTCTCGCGTGATCACGTGGAGGCGGATGCCGAACCGCACGTCGCGCCCCTCTTCGGCGGCGAGCTCGCGGACGCGCGCGATCTTCTCGGCCACGTCGGCGACGGGCTCACCCCAGGTGAGGTAGACGTCGGCGTGCCTGGCGGCTACCTGCAACGCGGGCGCAGAGGATCCGCCGAAGTAGACCCGAGGGAGTGGGTCGGGCGGCTCCCTGAGCAGCCCGCCGTCGACGGTGTAGTGGGTGCCGTAGTGGTCGAACGGCAGACCGGACAGGGCCCGGCGCACCACGGCGAGGAACTCGTCGGCACGCCGGTACCGCTCGTCGTGGTCGAGCGGATCCCCGTACCCGCGCTGCTCCGCCGTACTGCTGCCGATGACGACGTTGAGCAGCAGCCGTCCGGAGGACAGGCGCTGGAACGTCCCCGCCATGTGGGCGGCCAGCACCGGGGAGAGGAGACCGGGACGCAGCGCGACGAGGAACTTCACCCGCCGTGTCGCGGCGATCAGTGCGGCGGTGGTCAGCCACGCGTCCTCGCAATGAGCCCCGGTCGGTGTCAGGACGCCGTCGTAGCCGAGTGAGTCGACGGCGCGTGCCAGCGTGGTGAGGTAGTCGAGCGTCGCGGGTCGATGCGCGGACGGCGCGCCGTTGTCTGGCACGCCGTCGCCGATGCCGACACCGTGCGACGACCGGCCGAGGATCCTGTCGTCGCCACCGGTCGGCAGGAACCAGTGGAAGGACGGCTCACGAGACGACATCGGCGGTGACCACCTTCGCGAAGCGGCGGGACGACGTCGGTGCGCCGCACGACGGGTGGGTCGGGACCGAGGTGTACCCGTGCCGCTCGAGCATCCGGACGGCCTCGTGCAGTGCCACGGCGGCGGGTTCGTACCAGTCCACGCGATGAGCCCGGATCCTGGCGGCGATCATGGCGCGTCCAGGACGGACGTGTACCTGCCGCGGTGGTACAGCAGCGGTGCGGCCGGGGTGTGCTCGGCGCGGATGACGTCGGCGACGACGACCGCATGATCGCCGGCATCGACGCGACCGCGCACCCGTAGCGCGAGCCAGGCGAGCGAGTCGTCGAGTACGGGGAGGCCGTGCGGTCCGCGTCGCCAGTGGGTGATCGCGGCGAAGCGGTCGATGCCGCTCGTCGCGAACACCGTTGCCACGTCGTGCTGTCCGGCGGCGAGCAGGTTGACGCTGAGGTGCTCGGCACGCTCGACCGTGGGCCAGCTCGACGAGTCGCGACCGATGTTGAAGCTCACCAGCGGAGGGTCGGCCGCCAACGGCACCAGCGAGGTCGCCGTGAACCCCACCGGGCTCGCGCCTCCGGTCATGATGACCGCGACGGGAGCGGCGTGGTGGCGGAACAGCCGCCTGAACGAATCCGCGTCGACGGTGCCGTCCACCGGGCCGTCTTCGGACGAGAGCACGCTGGTCATCCGTCGCCGCCTTCGCTGTCGAGGTCGGTCATCGCCGCTCCACCGCCTGCGCCTCGTGGGCCAGGTGCCGGAGCACGTCGGCGACGACGCTGCCGTAGCGATGCACCCACTCGGCGGCGATGTCTCCGACCGTTCGCGACTCGAGCTCGGGCTCGAGGACGGCGACCGCCGGTGCCGGCACGCTCGCCCCGAGCTCGACCAGCAGGTCGCGCAGGTTCGCCTGCACGGACTGCCGGTGCTCCTCGGCTGCCGCGATGGCGACCGGCACCGCGACGGCGTCGGCCAGGTCGCCGTGCGAGAACTGGTCGAGGAAGATCTTCAGCAGGCCGCTGTACGTCGCCTTGTACGTCGGCGTCGCGACGATGAGCAGGCGTGCGGCCCGCACCGGTCCGAACGGGTCGGCAACGGCCGCTCTGCCCCGCACCGGTTCTGGGTCGAACGTGACGCCGACGAGCTCACCCAGCTCCAGCACCTGGGTCTCGTACGTCGCCGGCGCCCGCGCCATGAGCTCGCCGATGAGCGCGCGGCGGATCGCGTCGGCGAGTGCTCGGGTCCGTGAACTCGGTCGCGGGTTGCCGATCAGCTCGACGACCTTGACGACTCCGTCGTCCACCTG
Organism: Streptosporangiales bacterium; assembly: GCA_009379955.1. Taxonomy (NCBI): domain Bacteria; kingdom Bacillati; phylum Actinomycetota; class Actinomycetes; order Streptosporangiales; species Streptosporangiales bacterium. The sequence goes on from WHST01000043.1 coordinate 20,337, forward strand.
GCTCATGCCGACACCGCCACACCGGTCGACGGCGTGGACAGGCGGGGTGGCCCGAGTCCGAGGTGACCGCGCAGGGTCGACGCGGTGTACTCGGTGCGGAACACGCCACGTTCCTGCAGCAGCGGCACGACCTTGTCGACGAACTCGTCGAGCCCTGCCGGCACCAGGATGAACCCGTCGGAGGCGTCGCTCTGCACGAACGTGTCGAGCTCCTCGGCGACCCGTGCCGGCGTCCCGACGAAGCGCTGCCGGTCGGTCACCTCGATCACCAGATCCCTGATGCCGAGCTTCTTCTCCTCCGCGACGGCGCGCCACCGGCGCGCGGTCTCCACGCGGTCGTCGTGCTGCCGCGCGCGACCCTTGATGATCGTGTCGTCCGACACCCGCGGGTCGTCCGCGGGCAGCGGGCCGTCCGGGTCGTACTCGGACAGGTCCCGGTTCCGCAGCTGTTCGAGCAACGCGATCGCCGTCTGTGGGCTGACCTGCTGGCGGCGGATGTGCCGGGTGCGCTCGTGTGCCTCGCTCTCGGTGTCGCCGAGCACGAAGGAGACTCCGGGGAGGATCTTGACGTCATCGGGCGACCGTCCGTACGCAGCCGCCTTGGACTTGACGTCGGCGTAGAACGCCCTGCCCTCCTCGAGCGTGCCGTGCCTGGTGAACACCGCGTCCGCAGTCGCGGCGGCGAACCCGCGGCCGGCGTCGGAATCGCCGGCCTGGATGATCACCGGGTGCCCCTGCGGGCTGCGTGGCACGGTGAAGTGGCCGGCGATGTCGAACTGGACGCCGGCGTGCTCGAACGCCCCGGCGTCACCCTCGGACACGAACACTCCCGCGGACGGGTCGGCGACGAGCGCGTCCTGGGCCCAGGAGTCCCAGAGCTCGCGCGCGGTCCGGACGAACTCGGCGGCGCGTTCGTAGCGCTGGGAGTGGTCGAGGTAGCCGCCGCGCCGGAAGTTCTCGCCCGTGAACGCGTCGGAGGACGTGACGACGTTCCAGGCGGCCCTCCCGCCGGACAGGTGATCCAGCGTAGAGAACTGCCGGGCGATCTCGTACGGCTCGTTGAACGTCGCGTTGATCGTGCCGGCGAGGCCGAGTCTCGTCGTCACCGCCGCCAGTGCGCCGAGGACCGTGAACGTGTCGGGGCGCCCGACGACGTCGAGGTCGTAGAGGCGACCGCGCTGCTCGCGCAGGCGCAGGCCTTCGGCGAGGAAGAAGAAGTCGAAGAGACCGCGCTCGGCGGTCTGCGCGAGGTGCACGAACGACGAGAAGTCGATCTGGCTGCCGGCGTTCGGGTCCTGCCAGACCGTGTGGTTGTTCACGCCGGGGAAGTGCGCGGCGAGGATGATCTGCTTGGGTCGTGCGGTCATGACGATCTCCTGGTCAGGTCGCCGGCGTGGCCGCTGCGGCGGTGTAGCGGCTCGCCGGTCGGGTGAGGCCGAGCAGGCCCCGCAACGTGCTCTGCTCGTAGTGGCGCCGAAAGGCATCGCGGGCCTGGAGCGCCGGCACGAGCCGTTCGGTGAGGGCGGTGAGGTCGTGCGGGAGGACGCCGGGCCGCAGCCGGAAGCCGTCGACCCCCACGCGCCGCCACGTGGTGAGGAGATCGGCGAGCCGGTCGGCCGTGCCGACGAAGACCGCCGCGTCGGACGCGTACTCCGCGCCGTCGAGCTCGTCGAGAAGCGCCTTGCGCCGTCCGGCCGTCTCGTCGTCCGTGTCGACGAACACCACGAGGTCCACGAAGACGCGCAGTGGCTCGCCGTCTCGACCGGCCGCGCGCTCGGCGTCGCGTACCGCACTCACGGCGGCGTCCGCCTCTTCGATGTCGTGCGGGGTCACGAACACGACGTCGGCCGCCCGCGCGGCGAGCAGGTACGCCGCCTCCGCATGGGCGAGTGCCGTGACGACGGGTTGCCCCTGTGGTGGTCGTGGCGTGATGGAGGGTCCCCGCACACTGAACCAGTCGCCGGCGAAGTCGACGTAGTGCAGCTTGTCGCGGTCGACGAATCGTCCCGTCGTCACGTCTCTGATCACCGCGTCGTCCTCCCAGCTGTCCCACAGCCGGCGCACCACCTCGACCGTGTCGGCGGCCTCGCCGAACAGCTGTGTGATCGCACGGACTGTCTCGGGGTCGTGTCGGCGTTCGTGATCGATCGGCGGGATCCGGCGACGGCCGAAGTGTGCCGCCTCCGTGGCCGAAGCGGACACCTTGACCTGCCAGCCGGCGCGGCCCTTGCTGGCGAAGTCGAGCGTCGCCAGCGCCGTCGAGACATGGAACGGCTCCGTGTGGGTGGTGGTCACGGTGGGGACGAGGCCGATGTGCGACGTGAGCGGCGCCACCCGCGCCGCCAGGAGTGCGGCGTCCAGCCGTCCGCGCACGTGGTCGGTGCGATCGTCGACGCCGTCGCGCCTGGACGACCGCGGTCCGAGGGAGTCCTCGATCGTGACGAAGTCGAGCGACCCACGCTCGGCGGTCGTGACGAGGTCGCGCCAGTAGTCGGCGGTGAAGAGATCGCCCGGCCTGGCACCCGGCGAACGCCATGCCGCCGGATGCCAGCCCGCGCCGTCGAGAGCGACAGCGAGATGAAGTGGAGTTGAACGTGTCATGGCATGGGTCTCCCGCATGGAGGATCGTCAGGGAAGAACGGAGTACCCCGCCGCCCGGCGCTGGCGGCTACCGACGTGTGTCGACGACGACCGTGCGGGCGCGGGTCAGCGACGACACGACGATGTCGTGATCAGGAGCAGGTCGAGGTGGAGCCTGCGGTACCGGTCGCCGCGTTCCCAGCGCCCCGGCGTCGAGACGACGCCGGCGCGCTCCGCATCAGTGTGTGTGTCCACGACCAGACCCCGACTCTCGACAGTGGCGCTCGTGACCTGCTTCCAGGTAACCACGCTCACGGGTAATCGGCAACACCAATCGGCTTAATAGGGATTGATGGTGTACGGCCGTCGTGCACTCGGTGTGAGGGATGAGTCTCAGCTCTCGATACCGACCTTGATAGTCGGCTAGTCCTATGCAAATACTTGAGATGTGCCCGTGCAGCGACTCTTCACTCTGCGACGCGTGATCGACCTCGTGCGCGTCGCCAGCTCGCTCTGTCACAGCTGAGGGTGCGCGGCGCCCGCGGGTAGGCCACGGCCGCCCTCATCGCGTGAGAGACCAGCGATCCCTGACTCATCGTGGGTGACGTCGTCGACGTCGCCTACCTCACCATGCACCGGCACACGGTGCGGCCCGTCATCGACCTGCGAGGTGCGACGAGTTGTCGACACACACTTCAGGACAGCAGCTGCACGCTCTTCTCCATGACGACGGCGAGGTCGCCGTCGTCGACCTGAGGTCTCCGCTCCGTCACGAGAACGGTCACATCGCCGCCGCGTCGAACATCCCCTACCAGGTGCTCGAGCACCGGATCGTGGCGGCGGTGCCTCGTCGTGACACGCCGGTCGTCCTCGCCGGTGAACCCAGGCTGGACGACAAGGGAGCGCGGATGCTCGAACGTCTCGGGTATCGCGATGTGCATCTTCTCGACGGAGGTCTCGAGGGCTGGCGGCGCTTCGGCGGCCGCATCTACACCGGCACCAACGTGCGCAGCAAGGCGTTGGGGGAGTGGGTCGAGCACCGGTTCGCCACCCCGACGGTCGACGCGGAGACGCTGCGGAAATGGCAGGAGACCGGTGAGGACGTCGTGGTGGTCGACAGCCGCACCACGCAGGAGTATCTCCACCACCACATCCCCGACGGGCTCCACTCCGGCGGCGGAGCGGAGCTCGTCTACCGCATCGCCGAGGCGGTGCGAGACTCCGACACCCGTGTCGTCGTCAACTGCCAGGGACGCACGCGCGGGATCGTCGGCGCGCAGTCACTGATCAACACCGGGCTGCCGAACGCGGTCTTCTCGTTGCGCAACGGCACACCGGCGTGGGAGCAGGCCGGGTTCACACTCGCCACGGGTGAGGGCGAACGTATCGGCGTACCCGCGGAGCTTCCGCCGGCCACGGTGGCCTGGGCGGAACGTGCCCTTGCGGGTCTCGGCGTCGAGACGCTGGAGCCCTCCCGGCTGCATGCCCTCCTTCGCGACCCGGCGACGACGTACCTCCTCGACGTCCGGACTGCCGAGGAGTACGCCGCCGGGCACCTGCCGGGCAGCGTGTCGACGCCGGGCGGGCAGCTCGTCCAGGCCGCAGACGAGCACATCGTGGTGCGCAACTCCCACGTCGTCCTGGTCGACTCACCCGACCGGATCCGGGCAGCGAACACGGCTCACTGGCTGCGGTACCTCCATCGCGGACCGCTGTCGGTCGTCACCTCGGACATCGGTGTCAGCCCGGGCGACTGGGGATTCACGGAGGCGAGCCCGCCGGCGGTAGAGCGAGTGGCCTGGCCCGAGCTCGCCGAATGGTTGGCCGACGGATCCGACCTGCGCGTCTTCGACCTGCGGCACTCGGATGCCTACCGCGCCGGTCACATCGAAGGGTCCGTGCACGCCCGCCGGGAGACGCTCGACCGGCTGGTCGCCGAGGACGACACGGGAACGATCGTCCTCGTGGGTGACGCGACCTTCGCACCCGAGTACGTGGCGGCCGACCTCTCCCGCGGCGGGGCGAACGTCAGGGTCCTGGACGGCGGCGTCGCGGCTGTCGAGGACGAGCTGACGCGACACGTCCCCGTCTTCGCCGGCGACATCGAGGACACGGTGGGTCCGCCCGACGTCGGACCCGAGCGGGAGGCGTGGTATCGCGACTACTTCGCCTGGGAGCTGTCGTTGCTGGAGCAGACGGCCGGCGACCCGCTCTTCGACTTCGACGGCGCCTCCCCATGACCGCGCCTCCCGTCGCCGAGTCGCCGCCCACCTCGTCCCCGAGCTCCAGCGCCGCGGCCTGTTCCACAGGGAGTACGAGTCGTCGACGCTGCGGGGAAACCTCGGGCTCCCGCCGATGTAGGGCTGCGACGGGAGCCGAGGGACTGGCCGAGGAGGATGCCGGCGAGGACGAGCACCAGTCCGCCGAGCTGTTGCAGGGTAAGCGATTCCGCGGCGATGACGGTGCCCAGGAGCACGCCGGTGACGGGGTTGAGCAGCCCGACGAGTCCCACCGTCGCGGCGGGTAGGTGGCGCAACCCGGCGAACCATGCGGCGAAGGCGAGCGCGGTCGCGACGACGGTGACGTAGCCGAACGCGGCGATCGTCGTGCCGTCCAGGACGGGCGGTGATCCTTCGACCGCGAGAGCGAACGGCACGAGTACGGCTCCTCCGGCGATGAGCTGCCACGAGGTCAGCGACAGGACGTCGATGCCTGCGCTCCATCGCTTCGCCAGGATGTAGCCCACGGAAGACATCACCATGGCCGCGAGTGAGGCGAGCACGCCCCACTCGTTCACGTTGGCCACTCCGGTGAGCAGCATCAGGGCGACACCGGCGATGCCGATTGCGGCGCCGGCGAGGGGCAGCACCCGAGGGCGCTCGGCCAGCAGCGCCCAGGCGAGCAGCATCATCATCATCGGAGAGGTCGCCATGACCGTCGAGGCGATGCTCGTCGCGAGCAGCTGCGCGGCCAGGTAGACCAGGGCGAAGAACGCTCCCATGTTCAGCGTGCCGAGGATCAGCGACTTCCACCACCACGACCCGCGTGGCAGCCTCCGGCTCACCGCCAGGAGCAGCAGTCCTGCCGGCAGCGCCCGGAACACCGCCCCGTACAACGGGTACTCCGCCGGGAGGAACTGATGGGTGACGAAGTAGTTCGACCCCCAGGCGACGGGTGCGATCGCGGTGACCAGCGACCATCGAAGAGTAGCTTCCATGGAAGGTATTGTACCTGCCGGGGAAGCTACAGTGGGTCTCGTGAACGCCTCTCTCGACCATGTGGCGCGCATCCAGGCCGAATGGGCCCGCGAGCGCCCGGACCTGGACGTGCGCCCGCAGGGCGTGATCGGGCGCCTGCACCGGCTGGCCGGCCACCTCACCGAGCAGCTGTGCGTGGTCTACCAGCGGTTCGGACTCGGTGAGGGAGAGTTCGACGTCCTGGCCGCTCTCCGGCGCGCCGGCAAGCCGTACGAACGCGCTCCGGGTGAGCTCGCCCAGTTCACGATGGTCACGACCGGTGCGATGACCAAGCGGATCGACCGGCTCGAACGCGACGGGCTGGTCACCCGCCGCCAGAGCGCGAGCGACGGCCGCGGCCGGGTCGTCGCGCTCACCACGGCGGGCAGGAAGCTGATCGACCGCGCCTTCGCCGAGCACATGCGCAACGAACGGCGACTGCTCGACGACCTCACGCCGGATGAGGCCGCACAGCTCGAAGCGCTGCTGACCACCTGGCTGGCGCGCCTCGAGACGCCGCACCCGGCGAAGCCCTGAACCGTCTCTCGCCGCTCAGCAGACGGTGTCGCGTGGCTTGGGGTTGGGCAGGCCGAAGAGCGTGCGGCTGCGCAGGCCCACCCAGGTGCCGGCCAGGGCGGCCAGGCCCCAGACCCAGCCGTGCAGGCTGCCGGAGGCGATCCCCGCCAGGTACGCCCCGATGTTGCAGCCCGCGGCGAGCCGCGCGCCGATGCCGAGCAGGATGCCGCCGAGGAACGCGCCGAGTGCGGTCCGCCAGGGGATCCTGCGATGCAGCGTCCAGGCTCCCGCGGTGGCCGCGGCCACCGCGGCGCCCAGCATGATGCCGATGTCGGTGAGGCTGGTCTTGTCGGCGAGGATCGGGGCCGACAGCATGTCCGCCCACATCGGCTGTTGCCAGAAGGCCCAGGTCTCCGGGTGGAGGCCCAGCGTCTGGAGGAGCTTCGACCCCCAGAGCGCGAAGGCGCTCGTCACGCCCCAGGCGCCGCCGGACACGAGGAGGACACCGCCCCCGAGAACGCTCAGGACGACGGCACCGACCGCGAGTGGCCACGATCCCCTTATCGCCCGCGCGATGCCGCGGGCGCTTGGCACGGTGTCGACCGGTGGTGGCACCCGTCGTCGCTGGACGTACCTCGACGCGAGGACGATCACCGCCAGGACGCCGATCGTGATCGCCCACGACCCGAGCCACCCCACGTGCTCGGCGAGGACGAACGGTGGGAGCGCGGGCAGGTCGCGCACGAGCGGCCACTGCCATGCGAACAGGACGGATCCGACGACGAAGCCGCCGAGGGTCAGCACGATGGCCGTCTGGCCGGAGCCGACGGCGAACAGGGTGCCCGAGGCGCAGGCACCGGCGATCTGCATGCCCAGGCCGAAGAGGAACGCGCCGAGGACCAGGGCGATGCCCAACGGCCCCGCGGACGGTTCGGGCTGACTGCCGAACAGGCCGGTGCCGGTGCCGATGAGCAGAGCGAACAGCGTCGCCGTCGTGCCGAGTAGCACGGCATGAGCGCGCAGGCCCGTGCCGTTGCCGACGGCCACCAGCTGCCGCCAGGCGGACGTGAAGCCGAACCGCGAGTGGAACAGCGCGAGTCCGAGACCCAGGCCGAGCAACAGCAGCACACCCGGCTTGGTGCCGTGGACGGCCCAGACGTACGCGACGAGCGCGGCGCTGCCGACGAGTGCGATGCTCAGCGGAATCGTGTTGGGGGGAGCGAGCGGTGGAGCCGCGGGTGGCGGTGACGACGTCGGCGCCGCGGCCAGCCGACGAGACGGTGCGGACGTGGGAGTAGTGGACACACGGGCCTCCGGTCGAGAGCGAACGTACTGCGGCTGATCCGTCGGGTCAGCAACACAGCTCGTCGTCGACCAGGGCAAGCGTCACGGCGAACAGAGCAAGGCACAGGCCGCTCGGCGTGACGCGCATGCCCTCAGGATAACCGGCCCCGAGCACCGACGACCCCGAAATCGACCGCCGCGGGTCCTGGTGGCCGTGTCAATCTGTCGGCACGTAGTGCAGCAGCCTCATGGACGTGGTGCGGCGGACGGCGCGTCGGTCGGCGAGCACGTCGAGGTGGGCCTTGGTCTCCAGCACTGCGAGCATTCGGTTGAACGGGTCCAGGTCCTCGAGCTTGCGTTCCCTGCGGGTCCAGTGGAGGCCCTGTGCCACGTCGTGCACGGTCTCCGTGCCCGCGCGGACCAGGTCGAGGGTCAGCTCCAGCCGCTCGGCGTGGTGTTCCAGCAGCTCGTTCACCCGCTGGTGCGTGCTGTCGGTGACGGGGCCGTGCGCGGCGGCCAGCTTGCCGTCGGGGAGGTCGCGGGTCTTGCGCAGGGAGGCGAGGAAGTCGGCCAGCGGTAGGGGAGTGACTACCGGCTCGAAGCCGATGCTCGGCGTGATCCTGGGCAGCACGTGGTCGCCGGCGAAGACCAGCCCGGCCGCGTCGTCGTGGAAGGTCACGTGTCCGGCGGTGTGGCCGGGCGTGCGCACGACTCGCAAGGTACGGGAGGTCAGCTCGATCGTGTCGCCGTCCTCGAGCCACAGGTCCGGGTCCTGCCAGACGGCGTAGGGCAGCCCGTGCCCCACCTGTTCAGGGTCCAGCTCGCCCACCAGCGAGGCCGCGCCGCACGCGGGGAGCGCGCGCAGCTGTGGCTCGATGCCGTACACCCGTGACGTCCGCACCGCGGTCAGAGACCCGCGCTCGCCCGCGCCCAGGCTCACCGGGGAGCCGACCTCGCGGCGCAGGGCAACGGCGTTGGTGTAGTGGTCGCGGTGCACGTGGGTGGCAAGACACCGGCGCACATCGCCGAGGTCGTGGCCGAGCGTCGCCAGCCCTTCGGTGAGCTCCCGTCGCGCAAGCGGACCGTACTGGCCGGGGTCGACGAGCACGACGCCTGACCCGTCCTCGATGACGAACGTGTTCACCGCACGCAGGCCGTCGTCGGGGAGCGACAGCGGGATCCGGTGGACGCCTTCGGCCACCGGATAGACGCCGGGCTCGTCCCACGCCTCAGCCGCCATCGGACCCGTTCTCGTCCTCGACCAGGCAGAGCACGTCCCCCCGAGCGCTGGTGTCACCGACACGTACGGACAACCCGCGGACCACGCCGGAACGGTGCGCGGTCACCGGGTTCTCCATCTTCATCGCGTCGACGACGGCGACCAGCTCGCCCTCGGTCACCCGCTGTCCCTCGGTCACCGCGACCTTCACGACGGTGCCCTGCATCGGTGTCGCGACCGCGGTGCCGGTCACGATCGCCCCGCGGTCACGTGCCGCCTGCTCGCCCGACTCGGCACGGATCCGCTCGCCGACCTCGCCGAGTGTGCGCAACCCGGGTAACGGCACCCGCAGGGCGCGGCCGCCGACGTACACGGTGACGACGACGCCGTCGTCCTCGACCGGCGGCCGGTACGGCTCGATGCTGCCGTCGAACTCCGTCTCGATCCACCGGGTGTGCACGGCGAACCCGTGCTCGGCGGTGAACGCGGGATCGCGTACCACGGCGCGATGGAACGGCACCACGGTCGCGATGCCCTCGACGGACAGCTCGGCCAGAGCACGCCTGCTGCGCGCGAGTGCGGTGTCGCGGTCCTGGCCGGACACGACCAGTTTGGCCAGCAGCGAGTCGAACTGCTCACCGACGACGGTGCCGGACTCGACCCCGGAGTCGACCCTGATGCCGGGGCCGTCGGGTACGTGGAACCGGGTGATCCTGCCGGGCGTGGGCAGGAAGCCGTTTCCCGGATCCTCACCGTTGATCCGGAACTCGAAGGCATGTCCCGCCGGTCGCGGGTCGTCCGACAGGGACAGCCGGTGCCCGGCGGCGATGCGGAACTGCTCGCCTACCAGGTCGATGCCGGTGGTCTCCTCGGTCACCGGATGCTCGACCTGCAGCCGCGTGTTGACCTCGAGGAACGAGACCGTGCCGTCGGCACCGACGAGGTACTCCACCGTCCCCGCCCCGTGGTAGCCGGCTTCCCGGCAGATCGCCTTCGCCGAGGAGTGGATGGTCGCCCGCTGCTCGGCGGAGAGGAACGGGGCAGGCGCTTCCTCCACCAGCTTCTGGTGCCGCCGCTGCAGGGTGCAGTCGCGCGTGCCGACGACCACCACGTTGCCGTGCTGATCGGCGAGCACCTGTGCCTCGACGTGGCGTGACCTGTCCAGGTAGCGCTCCACGAAGCAGTCGCCACGCCCGAACGCGGCGACCGCCTCGCGCACCGCCGAGTCGAGCAGGTCGGGGATCTCCTCGAAGGTACGCGCCACCTTCAGTCCGCGGCCGCCACCGCCGAACGCCGCCTTGATCGCCACCGGCAACCCGAACTCGCGTGCGAACGCCACCACGTCGTCGGGTCCCGACACCGGGTCCTTCGTGCCAGGTGCCAGCGGTGCGCCCGCCCGTGCCGCGATGTGCCGTGCGGTCACCTTGTCACCGAGGTCACGGATCGCCTGCGGTGACGGGCCGATCCAGGTCAACCCCGCGCCGAGCACCGCCTCCGCGAAGTCCGCGTTCTCCGACAGGAACCCGTAACCGGGGTGCACGGCGTCAGCTCCGGTGGCCTTCGCCACGTCCAGCAGCTTGTCGGCGTCGAGGTATGTCTCCGCGGCGGTCGACCCGTACAGCGAGTGCGCCTCGTCGGCCAGCCGGACGTGCGGCGCGTCGCGGTCCGTGTCGGCGTACACGGCGACGCTGGCCAGACCGGCGTCCGCGCAGGCCCTGACCACCCGCACTGCGATCTCGCCCCGGTTGGCCACCAGCACCTTGTCGATCTCACCGGTCACCGCGGCCTCCTCCCGTCGGGCGCAGGCTCGGTGGCGGTGACTGCGGGCAGCACCTCGGCGGCGAACCGGTCGATCATCGAGTCGAGCTCCGCGATCGGGCAGGCGGGCGCGAACACCATGTCCCGCGCACCCGCGTCGGCGTACTCCCCGATACGCCGGACCACCTGATCCGGCGTGCCGTGCACCAGGAGGTCCGCGAGCCCGGTGAAGTCCTGTCGGTATACGCGGCCCACCTCGGTGACCGCCGCCCTCCGGGCGTACGCGGCATCGCTGTGCACGGCAGTCCAGCAGTACACCGCGCCACGCACCGAGTCCGGCGTACGACCGAGGTCTGCGGCCCGTTCGCGCACCGCGGCCAGGCTGCTGGCCAGCCGTTCCGGCCGCACCAGGTACGGCAGCCACACGTCTGCGTACCTGGCGGCGCGCCGGATAGCCGCCGGGCGCCGCCCGCCGACCCACACCGGCGGGCCCGGCCGCTGCACCGGCACGGGGTCCAACGCCTGGTCGGTCAGTGTCGTGAACCGACCGTGGTGCGTGACCCGCCGCCCGGTGAACAGCGCCGCCAGCAGGTCGAGCGCCTCGTCGGCCCGCTCGCCACGTTCCGCCACGGGTACGCCGATCGCCTCGAACTCCGGCGGGTACTCGCCGCCGACACCGACGCCGAGCTCGAACCGGCCGTGCGCGACGCGGTCGAGGGTGGCCGCCAGCTTGGCGGCCAGCGCGGCGGGGTAGGCGGGCAATATTGTCAGCGCGCTGAGCAACCGGATGCGCTCGGTGGCGCCCGCGGCCGCGGCGAGCGTGACGAACGCGTTGGCGGTCGGGCCGTGGAAGAACACGTGCTCGCCACAGCAGAAGTAGTCGAACCCCAGCCGTTCGGCGCGCCTGGCGAACCGGACCACGTCGGACTGGTCCTGGCCGGGCGGGAACATCAGGCCGACCCGCATCAGCCATCACCCCCACCGGGTGCGCGCGTGCCGGTCATACCGGGCTCACCGCATGGTGCCGGCGACGGCCGGAACGCTGCCAGCCGGACGCGGCGCGCAACCGGCTGAGCAGCTCCTCGCGCAGCTCGCCCGGCTGCACGACGGCATCCACCACCAGCTCGCTGCCCATCCTGGCCAGCGAGAAGTCGCCGGCCTGCTCGGCCACCCGTGCGCTGACGAACGCCTCCCGCTCGGCCGGGTCCTCGATGGCCGCGATCTTGTTCGCGTACACCGCGTTGGTCGACGCTTCCGGTGACATGGTGCCGATGGTCGCCGTGGGCAGTGCGATCGTCACCCGCGGCTCGAACCCGGGCGCGCACATCGCGTAGAACCCGGCCGCGTACGCCTTGCGCAGCACGACGGTGAACTTGGGCACCTCGGCGCTCGCCATCGCAGTGATCATCTTCGCGCCGTGCCTGATGATGCCCTGCCGTTCCACGGCCACGCCGACCATGAAGCCCGGCACGTCCTGCAGGAACACCAGAGGGACGTTGAACGCGTCGCACAGGGAGATGAACCTGGCCGCCTTGTCGGCCGAGTCCACGAAGATGGCGCCGCTGCGTACGGACGGCTGGTTGGCGATCATGCCGACGACCTGCCCGTCCAGTCGGCCGAACCCGGTGACCAGCTCGGTCGCCCACGTCGACTTGACCTCGAAGAAGCTGCCCGCGTCGACCAGCCGCAGGATCACCTCGCGCACGTCGTACGCGGTGTTGGGGTCGAGCGGGACCAGCCCGTCCGGCCAGCTCTCCAGCTCCGGCGCGGCACCGGGCATGGTGGGCGGCGTGGACTGCCAGCTGTCCGGCAGGTACGAGAGCAGCAGCCGGGCGGCGGCGATCACCTGCCAGTCGGAGTCGAACACCTCGTCACCGCAGCCGGACACGGTCGCGTGCATGACCGCGCCGCCCATCTCCTCCAACGTGGTCCGCTCGCCGGTGACCTTCTCGGCGATCCGTGGGGAGGCGAGGTACATCGAGGCATGGCCGGCGACCATGCCCACCCAGTCGGTGAAGGCGGGCATGTACGCGCCGCCGGCCGCGGACGGTCCGTGCAGGCAACAGATCTGCGGCACCCGGCCGGACAGCTTCACCTGCAGGTTGAAGATCGCCGCGGCGCCACGACGGCCGGAGAAGAACCCGAGCTGGTCGGTGAGCCGACCACCGGCGGAGTCCACCAGGTAGACGACGGGCAACAGGTCGCGGTCGGCGCGTTCCAGGATCCGGATCTGCTTCTCGCAGTTCAGCCTGCCCCAGGACCCGGCCTTCACCGCGAAGTCGTGCGCGATCACCGCGACCGGCCTGCCCTCGACTGTGCCGACGCCGGTGAGTACGCCGTCGGCGGGCAGCCGGTCGCCGGTGGCGTTCGCGAGGAGACCGTCCTCTACCCAACTGCCCGGGTCGAGCAGCAACGCGATCCGCTGCCGTACCGGCAGCTTGCTGGTCCAGCGTGACGAGTCGGCGCCGGCCAACGCCGCCGCGGTCGCGGTCTCGGCCTCGGCGATTCCGGCAGCGACCCGCTCCGCGGTGGTGTCCGTCGCCTCGGTCATGACTGCCCTCCCGTACGTCTTGCCACCAGCGTCTTCAGGCTGGCGGCGAGCACCGTCTCGTCGCGCTGGTTCAGCACGGTGAATGCGGACGTGACCACGCCGGTGTCGTCGTCTCGCCGGGTCTTCTCGGTGACCTCGGTGCGCACGCGCAGGGTGTCGCCGATCCTGGTGGGGGTGACGAACCGCAGCCGGTCGATGCCGTAGAACGCCTTCATCGCCTCCGGCCAGAACGTGACCAGCCCGAGCGCCACCGACAGCACGAGCGCGCCGTGCGCCACCCGGCCGCCGAACACCGGGTCGGTCTCGGCGTACGTGACGTCGGTGTGCGCGGGATGCCAGTCACCGGTGAACATCGCGAACGTGACGAGGTCCGTCTCGGTGATGGTGCGTGCCCGGCTCAGGTGTGTGTCGCCCACCGAGAGCGCGTCGAAGTAGTCCGTGATCATGCCGGCGCCTCCCGCGGCTTTCGGTACATCAGCCCGGTGCGGCGGCACTCGCACACCAGCACGTCATCCTGGTTGTGCGCGCGATGCTCGAACACCACGACGCCCGCCTCGGCGCGCGACTTCGACGGTCGCGCGTCGACGACCTCGCTCTCCACCCGCACGGTGTCTCCGGTGAACACCGGCGCGGGGAACCGCACGTCGGTCAGGCCGAGCTGGGCGACGATGGTGCCCAGGGTGAGCTCGGGCACGGACAACCCGACCACCAGCGCCACGGTGAACATGCTGTTCACCAACGGCTTGCCGAACTCGGTGCGCGCCGCGTACTCGGCGTCCAGGTGCATCGGCGCCGGATTCATCGTCATCGTGGTGAACAGCACGTTGTCGGTCTCGGTGACCGTACGCCGGGTGGCGTGCCGTACCACGGTGCCCACGGTGAGCTCCTCGAACCACCTGCCGGACACCGGACGCCCCGGGTCGATGCTCATTCCGCGGTCACCTCCTCGCGGGCGGCGGCGTCCATGTCGCGGCTGCCGGTGGCGAGGTCACGCCGGCTCACCAGAAGGACGCTGACCAGCGATACCGCAGACACCACACAGACGTACCCGGCAACGGACATCGACGTGCCGGTGGCGGCGATCAGCGACGCCGCCACGAGCGGGGCCACGGCCCCGCCGAGCAGCACGCCGAGCTGGAACGACATGGACGAGGCGCTGAACCGCACGCGGGCGTCGAAGAGCTCGGTGATGAAGGTCGCCTGTGGTCCGTAGGAGACGCTGAACAGGACCGCCCCGACGACGTAGGCGAGCAGGATCAGCGGAACACTGCCGCTGTCGATGGCGAGGAACGTCGGGAAGATCCACACGCTCATCGCGGCGAGCCCGATGAGAATCATGGGCCGGCGCCCGCGCCGCTGGGCCAGTGCACCGAAGTACGGCAGCGCGGCCACCGCGACCAGCGCCGAGAGCAGGACGGCGACGAGCATGGTGTTGCGGCTCACGACCTCCGCCGAGGCGGCGTAGGACAGGGCGTAGGTGTTGACGACATAGAAGTAGGCGCCGGTGCTGATCATCGAGCTGGTGGCGAGGACGATCTGCTTCGGGTACGTGCGCAGTGCCTCGGCCAACGGCACCCGCGCGGCCTGCCTGACCCGCGTGACCTGCTCGAACACGGGCGTCTCCGCGAGCGTGAAGCGGACCACCATGCCGATGGCGACCAGCACGATGCTCGCCAGGAACGGGATCCGCCAGCCCCAGCTCAGGAACGCCTCCTCGGGCATCTGCGCGACGAGGAAGAACCCGCCGGTGGCCAGGAACAGCCCGGCCGGCACCCCGATCTGCGGGAGGCTCCCGTAGAAGCCACGCCGCCGGGGGCTGGCGTACTCGACGGCGGTGAGTACTGCCCCGCCCCACTCGCCACCGACTCCGAATCCCTGCACCAGCCGCAGCAGTACGAGGATCAGCGGCGCCGCAACGCCGATCGAGGCGTAGGTAGGCAGCAGGCCCATGAGGAACGTCGCCACGCCCATCATCGACAGCGACAGCACCAGCATCTTCTTGCGGCCCAACCGGTCGCCGAAGTGTCCGAGGACGATTCCGCCCAGCGGGCGCGCGACGAACCCGACCGCGAACGTGCTGAACGCGAGCAGCGTCGAGGCGACCGGGTCGGCGCTCGGGAAGTACAGCGGGCCGAGGACGAGAGCGGCCGCCGACCCGTACAGGATGAAGTCGTACCACTCGACGGTGGTGCCGACCACGACGGAGACGGCAACCCGCCGCATCGGCGGGGCGGTGGTGGTGAGCTGGGTACTCGAACGTCTCGTCATGACGGGTCCTCCTCGACCTTCGTCAGCGGCCGGCCGGGTGTCGGCGCATCGGCCCGTGCAGTGCCGGCCCGCCTGCCGGAAACCGGACGGCCGTGGTCATGGTGCGACCGCGGCCGGTGCGGTGGGCCGGAAGTCCGGGCCACGTCCCTCGGCGAACGCGGCCAACCCCTCTCGTGCGGTCGCGCTGCCCAGGTGGTCGAGCAGCGCGTCCCGTTCCTCGGTGACCGCCCGCGCCGGTTCGACGGCGCGAGCGTTGGCGTGCAGGCGTTTCATGAGTGCCAGAGCGTCCGGGCCGTGCCTATCCAGCCGGGCGACGAGCGCGTCGACTGTGGCGTCCACGTCCGCAGCGGGGACCGCGTGGCTGACCAGCCCGAGCCGTGCCGCGGTACGGCCGTCGATCATCTCGCCGGTGTACAGCAGGCGGCGCGCCTGCATCGGGGGCAGCGCACGGGTCAGTCGTACCGAACCACCCGCGCCGGGCACCAGCCCGTACTCGAGATGCCGGTCACCGATCGTCGACGTCTCGCTGACCACGGCGAGGTCGCAGGCCACCAGGATCTCGCAGCCGCCCGCCACGGCGTACCCGTCCACCACGCACACCGAGACGAACGGCGCCGCCTCGAGCCGGTCCAGGGTGGCGCCGATGGACGTGATGTAGCAGCGCAGCGCCTCCGGTTCGTCCACCACGGCGAGAAGGTGCTTCAGGTCGGCGCCGGCGGACAGTGTCCCGTCCACGCCGCGCAACACCACGACGCCGCACCCGGCCTCGAGCGCGACGTCGATGGCGGCGTCGAGACCGGCGACCACGGACGGGCTCAGCGCGTTCCTGGCTTCCGGTCTGTTGATCGTGACCCGACCGACCGACCCGTCGATCTCCACCAAGACGGCGCCGCGCGCCGATTCCTCATCGGCGGATGACAATGCCCGCTGCCTCCCTGTCCCACAGGTTGCCGAGCCGCTGCGCCGCGTCGGTCTTCAACTTGTACTTCTCGATCTTCTCGCTGGGTGTCTTGGGCAGCTCGGCTATGACGGCGAGGTACCGCGGCACCATGAAGTACGGCAGCTGCTCGCCGCAGAACGCGATGATCTCCTCGAACGTGATGGTGGCGCCCGCGGCGGGCACCAGGTACACCATCACCTCGTCCTCGCCGAGCTCGGACGCCACCGGGACGGCGGCCGCCTCGTGCACGGCCGGATGCCTGCAGATGGTGGTCTCCACCTCGTACGCGGAGATGTTCTCGCCACGCCTGCGGATGGCTTCCTTCTTGCGGTCGGAGAAGTACAGGTACCCGTCGTCGTCCACCCAGCCGCGGTCACCGGTGTGGAACCAGCCGCCCCTGTGTGCCTCGGCAGTCTCCTCCGGCATGTCGTAATAGCCGAGCATGGTCATGCCGGGCTCGGCCGGCCTGATCCGGATCTCCCCGACCTCGCCCGTCGGCACCTCGACCCCGCCATCGTCCACGATCTGCACCGCGACGTCGTCGCGCACCCGTCCGGCGGACGGCACCTTCTCCGCGGGCTCGTCAGGACCGAACACGGTGATCGCGCAGTTCTCGGTCATCGCGTACACGGAGGTGACGGTGATCCCGTAACGGTCGAGGAAACCGCGGCTCAGCTCGCGCGAGTTGGGGACCATCATGCAGATCCGTGCGTGGTGCTCGCGGTCCGCGGGTGACGGTGGCTGCTGCCAGACGATGTTGGCCATCGCGCCGAGGCAGTTGAACACGGTCGCCTTCGACTCCCGGATCTGCGACCAGAACCGGCTCGCCGAGAAGTGTGGGTACAGCGCCACCGACGCCTCCGCCCACAGCGCCGCGTACACCGTGTACCAGATCGCGTTGCCGTGGAACACCGGCAGGCACGTGTAGAGCACGTCGTCCGGCCGGTAACCGTTGATCGAGCTCATCTGGTGACCGACCGCGTGGCCCTGGGACTGCGGGCAGATGGCGCCCTTGGACGGCCCCGTGGTGCCCGAGGTGTAGAGGATCAGGTGCGGGTCCTCGGCCCGTACCGGCTGGGCCGGCTCGGGCGCGGTGCCGGGGGAGGAGCGGAGCGCGGCCAGCGGGTACGTACGGACACCGTCCGGCAGGCCGGCCGCGGTCAGTGCATCCGCGTCGACGTCGTGACCGAGCACGGTGCGTACCGCCGGCACCCGGCCGAGTACGTCGACCAGCCGCGGCAGCAGTGACCCGTCCACGCACACCATCACCGAGTCGGACTGGTCGAGGAAGTAACGCAGCAGCTCACCCTTCGCCGCGGTGTTCAGCGGCACCGCGACAGCCCCGAGCTTGCCGAGGCCCCACAGGGCCCAGAGAAGCTCCGGGCAGTTGGGCAGGAGGAGAGCCACGTGGTCACCCCTGCCGACGCCGAGGGCGGCGAACCCGTTCGCGTACCTGTTGGTCAGCTCGTCCAGGTCGCGGTACGTGTACGTGCTGCCCTGCCAATGGAGGAACGGCCGGTCGCCGACGGTCGCCGCCTTGTCCGCCAGGATGCGAGCCGTGGTCCGGTCGCTGACGTCGTAGTAGCGCATGGTGGCTCCGCCTTCTGCTCTCGACCGCGACCGTAGCCGTCCTGGCGGAGAGCGTCAACAAACACTTGTTGGCTAGCCGTGCCATGCCGTTCATCGTCGCCCGCGCGTGGTGTGTAATGGCCCGATGACCGACCGCGCCGCAGGTAGCCACGACTACGTCGCCCCGATCGTGCAGACAGCAGCCGAGCTCTTCGCCCGGCAGGGTTACCGCGGCACGTCGATGCGGGACATCGGTAGGGCGGTCGGCGTCCATGCGGGCAGCCTGTACGTGCACATCGCGGGCAAGGAGGACCTGCTCGAGGCGATCGTGTTCCACATCATGGAGCGCTCCGAGCAGGACATGACCGAGGTGCTCGCGGCGGGCGGCACGGCGACCGAGCAGCTCTACGGGATCGCGGTCAGGGACCTCAAGCTGATCGGTGAGAACAAGGAGTTCGCCACCGTCTTCTTCCACGAATGGCGGAACCTCGGCGAGGACCGTCAACAGAAGGTCATCGCCACCCGGGACCGCTGGGAGGCGAACCTGCGGGGCGTGTTCGCCCGCGGGATCGCCGCCGGCGAGTTCCGTGACATCGAGCCGCGGATCGCCGGCATCGCACTCACCAGCATCCTGAACTGGGCGTACGTCTGGTACTCGCCCGACGGCGGCCTGTCCACCGACCAGCTCGCGAAGCGGTTCGTGGACATCGTGATCAACGGCGTTCGGGCATCTGGGAGTGGCGAAACCGACCTCGGCTGAGCCGGCCTACGTCCCTCGATCGACCGGTCTCCCCGCACGCGCTTCAGCACCATGCAACAACTGTTTGTTGACTCGCTCGGTCAGATGTGGTTCGCTCCCTGCACCCCGCGCGGACCTGCGCAGAGGAACCCAGCCTCGGGGCGCGGCATCGTCGTGCGCCGAGGCGCGGCCGCGAAGGAGCGGATATGCCATTCGTCCCGGCTTCGGACGGTGTCCTGTTGCACTACTCGTCCACCGGCGCCGGCCAACCGATCGTCCTGGTACACGGTTGGACCATGAACGGCCGGTTCTTCAAGAAGAACATCGACGCGCTGGCCGTCGACCATCAGGTCATCACCGTCGACTCGCGCGGCCACGGCCGGTCGGGCAAGGAGCTGGTGCACCTGACCATGGAACAGGTCGGCCGTGACGTCGAGACGGTGCTGGCCGCGCTGGACCTGCACGACGTGGTGCTCGCCGGTTGGTCGATGGGCATGGCCACGGTCTACAACTACCTCGATCAGTTCGGCACCGAACGGCTCGCCGGGATCGTGGACGTCGACATGACCCCGTGCCTGTTCGCCGACGACGACTGGCCGCACGGCGTGTTCGGCAACCTGAACGCCAGGAGCTCGCTGGACGTGCAACGGCAGATGATCGCCGACCGCACCGGGCTGATGGAGGGTCTGATACCGGGCATGTTCGCGGCCGGGTCCGCCCCCGATCCGGAGACGGTCGCCTGGTGGTCCGACGAGTCGACGACGGTGCCTGACCTGACCGCGTTGGCGCTGTGGGTGTCGTTCTCCAGCCAGGACTGGCGACCGCTGCTGCCGTCCATCGATGTGCCGGTGCTGCTCGCGCACGGGCGGAGGAGCCAGATCTACCCCACCCCGGTGTGGGAGGCGCTCGCCGAGCTGATCCCGCAGACCTCGCTCGCCCTGTTCGACGACAGCGGCCACTCGCCGTTCTGGGAACAGCCGGAAGAGTTCAACACCGCGGTGCTCGACTTCGTCAAGGCGCTCTGATCGCACGTCGAAGCAGGACCAGGCGCTGCCGTGGACGTCCAGGTGCAGTCGCTGTCGTGGTAGACCGCCGCGATCAGTGCCGTGCACCCGACGGCCGGGTGTCGCTACCGCACAGCTGACCCTGCCGGCGTTCCGGCCGCATCCGGGTCACGTCACGCGGCTGGTACCGGTGTGACCAGTGCACCGAGATCAGCGACGACGCCACACCCAACACCATCACCGCCACCAGGAGCAGCATCGTCAACATCGCGCCTGACATGGTCGGACTCCTCTCGTCTCGTTCCTTCACCTGTCAGGCTCGCAACAGGGACCATGTACGTCCAGGTTGACTTGTTTACCGATGTTGTTAAGCATGGCCTACATGATCGACATGCGCAGACTCCGTGTCCTGCGGGCCGTCGCGTACCACGGCACGGTCACCGCCGCCGCCAAGGCGCTGCACTTCACGCCGTCCGCGGCGTCGCAGCAGATCCGGCAGCTCGGGCGGGAGCTCGGTGTGACGCTGCTCGAGCCGAACGGCAGGCGCGTGCGGCTCACGCCCGCCGCGCGGAGCCTGCTTGCGCACGCTGACGCGATCGAGGCGCAGTGGGAGCGGGCGGAGGTCGACCTGCGTTCCGCCGACGACCAGCCGGCCGGGCTGCTGCGCGTCGCCGGCTTCCCCGTCGCCGTCTCGACGTTGCTCGCGCCGATGACCACGGCGCTGCGCGCACGGTATCCGCGGCTCACCGTCGAGATCAGGGAGACCGAGCCGAAGGACAGCTTCGACCTGCTGTTCGAAGGCGCCGTCGACCTCGCGATCGTGGAGGCCACCACGAACAACCCGCCGCCGTCCGACGTACGGTTCGACCAGCGGCCGCTGGTCGACGACACCTTCGACCTGGTCGTCCCTGCGACGCATCGCCTCGCCGGCCGCGACACCGTGGACCTCGCCGAGACCGCAGACGAGTGCTGGATCGCGCCCATCCCGCAGAGCACCTGCCACGGGCATGTGTTCTCCGCATGCAGTGCCGCCGGGTTCACGCCGAACGTCGTCCACCGCGCACTCGAGTGGAACGCGATCGCGCACCTCGTCGCGTACGGTCTCGGCTTCGCGCTCGTCCCGCGGCTCGCATACCTGGCGCCACACCTGCCGATCGTCCGCGTACCACTCGGCGACGGCGCGCCGCGCAGGAAGCTGCTCACCTGCACCCGCGGTGGGGGCCACCAACACCCGGCAGCAGCGGCCGCGCTCGACGAGCTGCACCGCCTCGCCCCCGCCGTAGCAGCGGACGCCTCGCCCGGGGGGATCGATCGGTCCGAGGTGAGAGTATCGAAGGACCATGAGCACTCCGAACAATCCCACTCAGCGACACGCGCTGGTCACCGGCGCCAACAAAGGAATAGGGCTCGCGGTCGCTGAAGGACTACTCAGCCTAGGGATGACCGTGTTCCTCGGTGCTCGCGACACCTCCCGGGGTACGGCGGCCGTGGCCGCTCTCGTCGCCCGAGGATTTGACGCCCGCTTCGTCCGACTCGACGTCACAGACCACACGTCACTCGACGCGGCGGCGGACGTGATCGCTCGTGACGTCAGAGAACTCGACATTCTCGTCAACAATGCCGGCATCCTCGTCACCCCTATTCGCCTCCCGAGTGAGACGTCCGTCGACGAGATCCGCGCAACTTACGAGACGAACGTGTTCGGCGTAGTGGCGGTCACAAACGCGATGCTGCCCCTCCTGCGCAGATCATCCGCCGCGCGCATCGTGAATCTCACGAGCGACCTCGGTTCTCTGACCCTTGCGTCGACCGATGAGAACTTCCCTCAGCTGCTGGCCTACAACTCCTCGAAAACTGCCCTCAATGCCATCACCGTCACGTACGCGAACGAACTGCGGTCCGAGGGGATTCTCGTCAACGCCGTCTCTCCCGGATCCGTCGCCACCGACCAAAATGGACATGCTGGCGTTCTCACCACCGAGCAAGGCGCCCGGTTACCCATCCGGATGGCCACGCTTGCCTCCGGTGGGCCTACCGGAACCGCTGTCACAGCAGACAACGACCTGAATCACCAGCTGCTGGCGTGGTAACCGGCTGGCCGAGACGGACAGGTTGTAGTAGGAAACGCAGTACGGAGGTGGGCGATGAAGCCAGATCAGGTCACCGCAGTACTCAACGACCCGGTGGCGCAAGAGCTGTTGGCGTCGACGATTCCGGCCCGATTCGCCTATGCGGCCGGGGACGGTACGCCGCGCGTGGTGCCGGTCGGTGTGTACTGGGACGGCTCCCGGATCCTGTCTGCGACACCGACGAACGCACCGAAGCTGCCGGCGCTGCGGGCGAATCCGTCGGTCGCACTGACGATCGACACCAACGTGCCGCCGCAGAAGGTGCTGCTGGTACGTGGCCGCGTCGAGATCGAGATCGTCGACGGCGTGCCCGACAGCTACCTCGCCGGCGTGCGCAAGTACGTCACCCACGGTGACAAGGACGAGGCATGGCTGGTCGAGTTCGAGCAGGGCGTCCGCGCACTGTACGACCAGATGGCGGTCCTGACGACCACCCCGGTCTGGGCGAAGATCTTCGACTTCGAGACGCGGATCCCGAGCCCGGTCGAGG
The DNA here is from genome assembly GCA_009379955.1 of Streptosporangiales bacterium. Classification (NCBI taxonomy): domain Bacteria; kingdom Bacillati; phylum Actinomycetota; class Actinomycetes; order Streptosporangiales; species Streptosporangiales bacterium. The sequence continues at coordinate 42,620 of WHST01000043.1, forward strand.
AGTTGGCGCGCCAGAAGTTCGGCCCGCCTGCGTAGTCGACCGCACGATCACGCATGCTCACGAGGAGACCTCCTCGGGGCTCTCGCCGACGTCGTCAGCCGGACTCGCACCTGCGGCCAGCAGCCGCTGCCCGAGCACGCGCGCGGCTTCCCGGAGCTCGGGGCATCGCACGATCCGGTACGACGCCGGGGCCGCCGCGAGTTGCTCGGCGTACCACGTCGGGTTGCTGGTGCTGCCGACCAGGCGGGTGGTCTCGGCGTCGAGCGGCTCGAGCCGTCCGAGGGCGCGGCGGACGCAACGCGCCACGATGTCGAGTGGCGCGTCGATGATGACCTCGACGTCGTACTCCCACCCGACGGCGAGGTGCTCCTCGAGCATGGCGACCGGGTCGAGGTCGGCGGGCGGGCTGCAGGCGTCGTCGAGGACCTCGACGGCCGTGACCCGGTCGATCCGGTACGCCCGCCGGGCGTCCCTGGTGTGCGACCGACACAGCAGGTACCACCGGCCGTGGCGGACGACGACCGCCCACGGGTCGACCTCCATGACCCATTCCGATCCGGCCTCGGAGCGGTACCCGAGCCGCACCTGCCGGTGGTTCGAGCAGGCCTGCACGAGGGTGGTCGTGGTCCCGGGGTCGGGCCGGGCGGCGGCGCGGTCGGGGGCGGGCGCCGTGGTCCGGCGGACCACCTCGACCCGGGCGGCCACCGGCTCCGGGAGTACGCGCACGAGCTTGCCGAGTGCGCTGCCGACCGGGCCGGTGGAATCGCTCGCGTCGTGGTGGCCGTCGAGCACGGCCATGACCAGGCCGAGACCCTCGGCGGCGCTGAACATCAGGGGCGGGAGCCGGACGCCGCGGCCGAGGCGGTAGCCGCCGTAGGGCCCACGGACGGACTCGATCGGGATGCCGGCCTCACGGAGGATGCCGACGTAGCGTCGGGCCGCCCGCGCCGAGACGCCGAGCTTGTCGGCGAGCCTGTCCGCGGTGATGCCGGGGCTGCCCTGGACCAGTTCGAGCGCGAGGAGGGCCCGCGCTGTGGGACTCGCGTCGGGTTGCACGGCACCCCCCAATCCGGAAGCAGAACGTCCGGAACGGAGCGTAACGTGCCGCGCCGCCGACCTGATCCGGCAGGCCGTCGAGGGCGTCATCCGGGCCGCGTTGACGCGGTCGCGAGGTGCGACGCACCCGGTCAGTGGGGGATCAGCGGGACTGCCGAGGCGCCGACGACGGCGAGGAGGGTGATGGCCGCGACGGTCGCGACGAGCAGGCGGGGTCGGAAGACGCGGGTGAGGAGGACGAGTTCGGGGAGGCTGAGGCTGGCGGCTGTGATCATGAAGGCGAAGGTGGCGCCTACGCCGACCCCGGCCTCGCGGAGCGCCCAGCCCAGGGGTGCGAGTGCCTCGGTCGGCAGATAGAGGGGTGCTCCAAGAACTGCTGCCGCCGGGACCGCGAGCGGTGCGCCGGATCCGGCGAGACGTGCGATCAGGTCGGTGGGCGCGTGGTCGGCCATGGCGACGCCGACGGCGCAGGTGATCGCCAACGGTACGAGTAGCTGCCGCATCTGTCGCAGGGCGAGCCGGACTGCCTGCGTGGCTTCCCTGTGCCAGCCCTCCCATGGAACGTCGTGTGTTCGTCCTGCCGCGGGTGACGGCTGATCCTGGTCTGACGTGCGCGTGTCGGAGGCGAACACGCGAGGGTGGACGAGCCGCTCGAGGTGGAGGCGTTCGGCGAGATGCGCGATCACGATGCTGGTGACGCTCAAGAAGACGGTGAACCAGACCGCGACCCAGAACCCGAACAGCCAGCCGAGTGCGACGACGAGAACCGGGTCGAGGACGGGTGAGGCGAGGAAGAATGCGGCCACCGCTGAGGTCCGGACGCGGGATCGCAGCAGGCTGAGGAGGACCGGTATGGCCGACCAGCTGCAGAACGGCGTGACGATCCCGAACACCAGCCCCTTGAGTGGCGCGGTGACGCTGTTGCCGCCGGCCCACCGCCGCAACCGGTGCTCACCCACGAGCCTGGTGCCCAACGCGGTCACCGCGGTCAAGGAAGCGAAGAGGACGAGCGTCCCGCCGAGCAGGAGCGCGAACTTCCCGAGGAGAGAGATCAGTCGCTCTGCCTGCGCCATGGCGGTGTCACGTCGGTGTCGGGCAGCGGGAGGGTGCCGGCCAGCGTGCCCATGATCTGTTCCGCGGCTTGAGGGAACTGCTCGATGCAGGCCTCGTTCACGAGGTACCAGCTGGCATTACCCGAACGGTCGACGAGGACGAACTCGTCGGCGAGGAGCCGCTGCAGGTGGACCGACGCGGTCGACTGGGCGATGCCGACTGCGCCGGCGATCTCGCCGACCCTCATCGGTCGCAGCTCGCACGCGAGCAGGTGGAGCACCTGCAGTCGGGTGGGGTCGGCTACACAGCGAAACCACGACGCGTAGACCTCCGCGGCACGCCTGTCCAGTAGATTCATCGTCCATCGACGATACACGATGAATGGTGCAGGGGTTGAACGTCAGTACGCCTACCGGTCGCACGCACGGCACGATCACGCACAACCCCCCGAGACTGGTTCGCGTCTGGGTTGTCAGTGCCAGACGTGGCTAGTGTCCTGCGTCGCCTGGCACTGAATCGTCAGGAGGCTCGCCGCCCGCACCGTTTGATCACGTGCACGTGATCAACGTGGACTTCACCTCGTGCCGGGACGAGGTGAAGTCCATGTCGGTGAGGTGAAGCTCCACCGACGACCCTCGCAGCGCACCCGTGAACGGCACCCTCACCATGCCCCGACACG
>WHST01000044.1 GCA_009379955.1 Streptosporangiales bacterium
CCGGCCTGACTCTTTACGCCGTCCTCCGCGAACTCCAGGCCCTACTCGGCGTCTGGACCGGCGCTTGCCGTCTCTGCCTGCAACCCGTCCTGCCACGCCCACCCACCCCCGCAGACTCGACATAACAAAGTACTACTAGGTCACCCGGCGCGGCGCTCGTAGCGCGCGCGGGCGAGGTGGTGGGCCTTTCCGAGCAGCTCTCGGGTCGACCCGTCGGTACGCCGGCCGGGGTTCACCACCGCGAGCCAGCCGAGGGAGCCGTAGACGGGATGGGCGATGACAGCGTCGACGGCACCGGTGTCGACGGTGTCATCGGTTCGTGCGCGCGGCACGTGGCCTGTCCAGCGAACGAAGGACTCCTTCCCGGCGGCGACGTTGACGCGGAACGCGGCCGGGCGGTCCAGGCCCGACGTCTCGTCGCCCGGGTAGTTCTTCGTCACGATCGTCGCGAACGGCTGAGTCGCTTCCGGCATGACGCCATCGGGAGCGTAGTAGAAGAACGTGTCGCCCCAGCTGACCTCGGGTGAGCCGTCGCCGGGCCCCGGCCTGACGATCAGCACTCCGTCGAGGGCTGCCACGAAGTCGATGATCTCGTCGATGGTCATGCACTCCAGCGTTTCATTAAGGTGCTTGTGGAGACTTCGGGTCCGCGGACGGGAGCGTCAGGGGTGTCGACTCTCAACTCGTCGACCATGCGCACGGTCGACGTCGCGCGACGCGCCGGGTACTCCGTACAGCAGGTGCGCAACCTCGAGCGCGACGGGGTGCTGCCGACGGCGACGCGCACGGCAGCGGGCTACCGCAGGTACGAGGAGATCCACCTGCGTTCCGCGCAGGCCTACCGGGCGCTGGCAGCCGGCGCGGGCCCGGTCGAGGCCAAGCGGATCGTTCGAGCGGTACACGAGTGCCCGGCGCCTGAGGTACTTGCCCTCCTCGACGCGGCACACGCCCGACTCGACCGCGAGCGAACGGACCTCGCACTCGCCGTGCGGGCCGCCGAGGCGATCACCGCGGAGCCGATCGACGACGTACGCGCGCGGGACTCGATGAGCGTGTCCGAGCTCGCCGCCGCGCTCGGCGTGCGCACATCGACGTTGCGGCACTGGGACGCCGAGGGACTGGTCGTTCCCGACCGCGTCTCGACGCGGGGAACGCGACAGTACGCACCCGCCGACGTCAGGGACGCGCGGATCGTCCACCAGCTACGCGGTGCCGGGTACCGAATCGACACCCTCCGGGCCCTGATGCCGGACCTCCCGCGCGGGCACCGGTCGGGGGACGTCGCAGCCGCGCTGGCGGCCCGGGACGCGAGCATCGCGGCCCGCTCCCATGCCCTTCTCGACGCCGCCGCCGCCCTCAGTGCCGTAATCGCGCTCGGGGCGAATCCGCCTCGGTGACGTCGCCGCCGTGCGTGCGGCGTGAGACCCAGGACGCCGCGACCGGCAGCTGCCTTGCCGCTCGGACCTCCCGGGCGCGTGACACCGGCAGCAGCGGTCTGCCCACCGGCAGGAACCGGTCAGGCAGGGCCGCCTCGGCCCGCACGATGATCCGCAGCACCACACCGCCCGCGACGACACCTCCGACGAGGTCGGTCACCCAGTGCCAGCCGAGGACGAATGACGTGAACACCGCGTTGAGCGTGATCAGAGCCGCGCAGAAGCCCAGCAACGTGACGAGCCGCCTCGACGCCGAGCTGTACTTCGCGATGAGGCACACGGCGAGGCCGTAGAAGATCACGGACTCCGCGGCGTGCCCGGAGGGATAGCTGATGCCGTGCCAACCCTGGCTGAAGAGGCCGCCCTGGAAGAACGACGGGTCGTTCAGCTGCGGCGCCGGCCGGGCGAACCCGATCTTCATCAGCCCGATGACGCCGAGGAACCCGACCTCCGCCGCGAAACCGGCGAGGATCGGCCGCCAGGAGCGTCGCCGCCACGCCAGCGGGATCGCGACCGCGGCGAGGACGGGAAGGACGACGGCCTGACCGGCGATGCGGTCGAGGACCTCCTGGAAGAACGGGCGCAGGGACGGCGCGTACCACCGGATCCACTGGAAGTCCAGTAGCTTGTCGAGCTCGCGCAGCGGGCCGCTGGCGAGCACGGTGACGACGACGAACGCCACCACGAGCACGGGCAACGAGGCCGCGCGACCAGCGAGCCGCCGCAGCCGTGAGGGCCTCGCATCGGCGCCGGGCGAGTCCGCCGTCTGGCTGATCTCGCTATCGACCGAGTGCGCTTCGACTACCGACATGAGACCTCAGGGTAAACGCCCACCCGGACCGCGCTTGCAGGTCACCCCCACTTTCGTGCTCACGAGGCGATAACGACCTCGTCCGAGCGGCATGTTCAGGGCCGGGATGGTGCGAAATATGCGTAGATAGGCGCTTCTTCGTTCAACCGGATGCGCGGCCAGCCGGCCACACCGTCGGGTGGTCGCTCGCCGAACAGCACCGTCACGAACCGGGCGTCCTCCCGCTGCGCTCTGCGCTGGTCCCGCCGGAACTCCCGTTGCCAGTTCGCGCTGGCCAGCGCCGAGAGGTTGTCGCCGGCCTCGCAGCCGAGGGCGTAGGCGAGGGCCGGTGCCTGGTAGCCGGAGACGACACAGGGCGGCGAGATGCCGTGCTCGCCGATGCGCTCCGCGTAGCCCTGCCGCGCCTGCCGTACCGCCAGGGAGCCGGGCGCCCTGTCGAACGCGGCGACCACCTGGACGCCGGTGTACAGGAGGACCGCGATGGCTGCCGCACCCGCGACCACGTTCCTCCTGCTGCCGACCGACGACCTGACGAGCCGCACCAGCGCCGCGGCGGCCACCACGACGAGCACGCACTGTGCGGGCAGCAGGTACCGGTCGGAGGCGTACGAGAGCAGCAGGAAGTACGGAAGGATGAGCCCGGCGGACGCGACCAGTGTCAGCACCCAGACGGGCCTCGGCCAGCCCCCGCACACGCCACGGACGACCGCGACCGTCACCACCACCGCGGCCGCCCACCCCACGCCGAGGGCGAGCGTCGGCAGCGGCGCCGTGGCGGCCTGGGCCGCGATGCTCGCCGCCCACTGGGACACGAGCGGGTCGCTCCCGGCGTCGGTGATGGTCTGCATGCCCGCCAGCCGCGTGACCGGACCGCCGAAGCGCACGAGCGCCTCGACCAGCCAGGCGACGCCGCCGATGCCGAGCCCGGCCAGCACCGCGACCGGCGGCCCCACCCGCCGCCACCGACGTACCACGACACACGCGGCGAACAGCGGAACGGCGAGGAACACGGCATCGGTCGGCCGCACGAGCGACATCAATCCGAGCGAGCCCGCCACGCCGACCAGCGCCCGCCACTCCCCTGCCCCCTCCACCGCGCGCACGAAGAACGCGACGGTGGCGACGGCCGTGAGGGCGGTGTACAGGTTCGGCAGGGCGAGGTGGGCGATCAGGAGAACCTCGCTCGAGAAGGCGAACAGCAGGGCCGCGAGCGGCGCGACGCGCGCGTCCACCGCCAGCCAGGGCCGGAACGCCAGGAAGAGGCCGAGAGCGCTCACCACGGTCAGGTAGCCACGGATCACGGTGAACGAGGACGTCACGGCCGTGACGGGTGCGAGCAGGAACGCCATGCCGGGTGCGCGATGCGGCGACGGCGTGAGGTCCGGTGCGTGCTGCGAGAACTGGCTGACGTAGACGACCTCGTCCCAGCTCTGGAACACGTCGAGCGGGATGAGCGCCACCTGCGTCACGGCGAACCCGGCCGCGACGACGGCGAGCCAGAAGACGCCCGAGCGTCGCGTCACCCACGCCAAGGCACCCATCGACATGCCCCAGATCATGCCCCCGGCGCGAATGATCATGTTTAGTGGGTGAAGCCGTCGTTCCCACGGCGCATGCGCCGTGGGCAGGACGTACTCACCGTGGGAAGTGGACGCGAAGACCTGGAGGGACGCCCCATGCCCAGCGGAGACGACGCCGCCCGTTGGTCGGGAGCGCGGTCATGAGTGGCGGGCAGCGCCGGCTGCTGTTCGAGGTGTCCGCACCAGTGCGCGCCACGCTCGACGAGCTGCACGGCCTGATCGACGAGGGCTGGCTCGGGCGTGCGCTCGGCTGGGGCGAGATGCCTCCCGACGACGGACCGGGGGCAGGACGCGGAGTCGCCCACGCCCCGGGGATGCTCGGCATGCAGGGCGGCTGGTGGTACCGGGGCGAGTACACGGCCGAGCAGACGGGATCCGAGGTGCGGCTGGTGCACCGCGTCTTCAATGTCGCCCGGCAGGGACGCTGGGCGGTGGCACTGGCCAACCGCTTCTTCGTCGGCTATCGCGTGGCCCTGCAGGACGGCGTCGACGACCTGGCACGACAGGCCGACGAGCACCTCGCCGCCCAGGGGAACGGCCGGGAGGGGACGCGGCGCGAAGGAGAATCTTGACCCCCGTCGCGCGCAACCGCGATACTCCTCTCCATCAGCAGTCGGAGTTCCGAGGGGACCCGGAGCTCCAGGTCATGTCGCTCCTATGACCGGACGTGTCCCCGTGGAACCCAGACAGCGCAGGCTCGCAGGCAGCTCGACCAGGCCGGTGCGGACGTGGGTGTCGCTCACGGCAGCGGTGGCCCTCGCCGTCTCGGGGTTCGCGCTGCAGGCACCCCCGAGCGTCAGCGCGCAGACGACGGCTCCGTGGGACGGCAACCCCCTCTCGGCCGGGCTCGGACCCACGTACGGCGAGGAATGGTGCGAGCCACCGGCCGCCGGGTCGAGCATCGCGGACCAGCAGGGTCCGCCCCTCGCCCTCATGCCCGGCGCCGCCGTCAGGTGCACACTGGACCGGTTCACGACGGAGGCACGCCGGGCCGGCGTCCCGGACCGGATGTCGTACTCGGTCATCGGGAGGTCCGTCCAGGACCGCGACCTGTACGGCGTCGTGGTCAACGCCAGCGAGACGCCGCAGCAGCGACGCGACTACCGGCGCTGGGTCCAGCTGCGCTCGGTCATGACGACCGACCCGAAGCGTGCGCAGTCGCTGCTCGCCGACTGGGGCCCTGACGTCAAGATCCCGATCGTCGTCGAGGCCAACATCCACGGGAACGAGGAGGAGGGCACCGACGCGGCGATGCAGGTGATCCGCGACCTCGTGACGACACCGCGCGGCACCGACCCGATGGTCGACACCCTCCTCGACCACGCGTTCCTCGTCGTGCACCCCACGATCAATCCGGACGGCCGGTACGCCGGCACGCGCGCGAACGCCAACGGCTTCGACATGAACCGGGATCTCCTCGTACAGGGGCAGCCGGAGATACGCGCGAGCATCACGAACATGCTGAAGTGGCTGCCACCCGTCGGGCTCACCATGCACGGGTACACGAACATGATCCAGTCGATGACCAAGCCACACAACCCGGGCTACGAGTACGACCTCATCCTCAAGTGGAACCAGCGGCGGGTCGACGAGAACGACAAGGACCTCACCGCGATCGGCATGGACGTCATCCGTCAGGTCAACGACTGGAACGCGAACGCCGAGTCCGAGCCGCCGCCGGTCGGGCCCGCCTACGCCGAGGGTTGGGACGACTGGGGGCCGTTCTACACCGCGGGCCACGCGTCCACCTGGGCCGTCGACATCCAGACCGTGGAGATGTGCGACAGCGGTCCCGGTTGCGACGGGCGGTTCGGCTCGAAGCGCATGCAGTACGTGGCGTTCTACTCCTCCGCCCGGTTCTGGACCGCGCACCGCAACGCCCTGCTGAACGACCAGGTCGAGATGTTCCGCAGGGGTCTCGCCGACGCCGAGCGTGTCGACTGCTGTGACGACCCGCTCGTCGCCGACCGCGGCTTCACCGAGGCCGAGCACAACTGGACGGTCGAGTACCCCAAGGCCTACGTGATCCCGTTCGACCGCGCGCCGGCGGGACGCTCGCGCGGTCACGACGCCCAGCGAAGCGACGCCGAGGCCAACCGGCTGACCCGGTGGCTGCTCGACAACGGGGTCCGCGTCACCGAGACGACGAGGGACTTCGAGTGGGGCGACACGACGTTCCCCGCACGTTCCTACGTCGTGTGGATGGACCAGCCGCTACGCGGGCTGGCGCTCACCACGCTCGGCGCGGGCCAGGACATCTCGGACCGCATCGCGCGCCTCTACGCGCCGCCCGGCGCCTGGAGCCCCGGTCACATCTGGGGCGCGGACGTCGTCGAGATCCCCCGCGGGGACTCCACGTTCGACCCGCGCACCGTCCGCGTGTCCTCGACGAACCGGCTGACCGGCGGCGTCCGCGGCGGTGGTCACGCCGACTGGTACGCGGTGACACCGCGTGGACCGTCGGAGGTGCGCGCCGTCCTCGACGTACTGCGCGACGGCGTGGACGGCGGAGTGGCCGAGGAGGAGTTCACCAGCGCGAGCGCGGGGACCATGCCGGCCGGGTCGCTGATCTTCCCGAGTGGGCACAAGGCGGTCACGGCACTGCGGGCCGCGGGCATGAAAGCCGGCTTCTACTTCGAGCGCGGGAAGGGCAATAAGCCGGAGACGTCGAACCTGTCCGGCGTGCCGCGCATCGCGGTGCTCGTGGACAGCGCGGCCCCCGCCATGAATGACACGCTCTGGTCGCTGCAGCGGATCTTCGGCGACGACGCCGAGTTCGTGTCCGTCGCGGCCGGCGACGACTCGCTCCAGAACGCTCCGGACGACCCGCTGCGCGACTTCGACGTCGTCTACAACGCCGGCCAGAACTACCCGGCGGCGGAGAACGACACCGCCCGCACCCGGCTGCAGGCGTTCTTCGAGCGGGGCGGCGGGTACATCGGCACGAGCCAGTCGGCGAACAACTTCGCCTTCCTCAACAACGCCGACCCCGCGCTGATCGACGGAGCCCTGACGCAAGCAAGCCAGCCGGCCGGCGGCGGTATCGCCCGCTGGGCCAACACCGGGTCCGGCGGACCACTCACCGGGGGCTACCCGAGTGAGGACTTCCTCTACCTGCCGACGAACGTCACGTACTTCTCGTCGGTGCCGGCCGCCGCCACGGTCGACGGGCGCTACCTCGACGACACCACCGACATGTTCGTCGCCGGCCTGTGGCGCGACCGGCAGGAGGAGGCGGCGGGAGCGCCGGTGATCGCGCACGGGCAGACCACCGCAGGGAGCCGCTATGTCGCCTTCGCGACGAACCCGTTCTCCCGCGGCGACGCGGAGCGTGAGTGGACGCTGATGGGCCAGGCCGCCTTCTGGTCCGACCTGACCGACGAGTAGGGACGCGGGACGTACGCTTGTCGGGTGGATGAGCGCGACGTGCTACGCGACCTCGGTACGGCCATTCGGAGCTGGGCGGACGAGGGGGTCGGCGTCGTCCGGGTGCTCGACCGGCATGGGTTCGGCACGGTCGAGGCAGGGCAGCTGCTCGCCGGCACCGGCGGCGGCGATGTCGCCGGGCGCCTGTTGCGCGGCGCGGTCGACACCGTCGCGATCCCGCTGACCGCGTCCGCGGCCTCGGCACCGGGCACGACGCGCACCGACGTCACCGAGGACGCCGCCGTCGCCGCCGGCCTCGGGTGCGCCGGCCACGCCCACCTGCTCGCGCATCCCCTGCCACGCGACCGGGCGGCGGCACTGGGCGACGCCCTGGAGGCGGGGTATCCGGTGGCGCTCGCGAGCACCGTCGACGGCGGTCGACAGCTCGTCGTCTCGTGGACGCCGGGCGAGGAGCGCCACGGCACCCTCGGTGCGGCGGAGGTCGACGACGCGGCCTGCCAGGCCGCGGAACGCCTGCTGCGTCGCGGTGCCACCGCGACCGACCGGCTCACCGCCGCGGGCGTCGACGTGCTGCTCGACATCTGGGTCCCGGTGCCGACGGTCCTCGTGGTGGGCGCGGGAGCCATCGGTGATGCGCTGGTCGCGCAGGCGCACGTGCTCGGCTGGCACGCTCGCGTCGTGACGGCTCTCGCGGACGCCCGCGACGCCGTCGCCGCGTTCTCCCACGCCGACGTCCTGGTGCTGCTCGACCACTCACCCGACTTCGACGCCCTGCTGGTCGACGGCGTCGGTCACGGTCGCGGGTTCCTCGGCGCGCTCGGCTCGCGCACCACCCAGGCCACCCGCCGGGAACGCCTGCTCGCCACCGGGTTGACCGCCGACGACCTCACCGCGCTGCACGCCCCGGTCGGGCTCGACCTCGGCGCACGCTCCCCCGCCGAGACGGCGGTGTCCGTCGTCGCCGAGGTGATCGCGTCGCGATCGGGGCGCGCTGCCCGTCCGCTCGCCTCGACCGGCGGCCAGATCGGCAGCTGACCCGGACCATCCCGCTGTGTCACCGGCACCTCGATGTCGCCATGACAGCAGCGAGGTGCCCTTCACACGAGGCTCGCGCCGCCTCCTTCGCCAGCTTCGAGGAAGGCAAGGATCGCGGTGGTGACCTCGGCGGGGTACTGCGCATGAGCGTAGTGGCCCGCGCCCTCGATCATCTCGAGCGAGCCGAGACCTTCGGGCATGCCCGCCACGACGGCCGCACCCTCGGCCCCGGGGTCGGCCCAGTCGGGGTCGAGCGTGCCCTCGATGACCAGAGCGGGGCACACGATGTCGGCGAGCTCGGCACCGGCATCGGTGGGCGCGGACATGCCCATCCTGCTGACGACGGCCATCCGGCCCGGCCTGCGCAGGTCAACGTCGAGAGCGGCGACATGGTCGGCGAAACCGGTGGGCTTCGTCCCCGGGTAGGCATGGTCGAGGTAGCGCTTCCACAGTCCGAGGCTGCGCAGCACGCCGGTACCCATGAGCAGGGCCATGCCCTTCCGGTAGCGGGCGTTGGACACCAGAGCACCCAGCTCGATCTTCTGCGGGCGGGTGAAGGGGCTGATCTCGACGATGGCGGTGACGAGCTCGGGTCTCCGCGCCGCCGCGATGGTGGCGGAGCCGCCGGCGAACGAGTGACCCACGATGACGGCAGGGCCGCCGAGGTCGTCGATCACGGCGAGCAGGTCGCCTGCCGTGTCGGTGCGCGTGTAGGACGCCCAGCCAGTACTGGACTCGCCGTGACCACGCAGATCCGTGCTGGCGACCCGGAATCCGCCCGTCGCGAGTCGGGCGGCAACGTCGCGATAGGCCGCCCTGTTGTCGCCCATGCCGTGGGCGAGCACGATCAGCGGGCCGTCGCCGGTCACGTCGTACGCGAGCTGTCCGCCGTCGATCGTCAGGAACTCGGTCATGATTCTCCTCGGGTTCAGTAGCCGCCGACACCGCCCGCGCCGCTCCCCGTCGAGCCGGTCCCGCCGACGTCCAGCTGGCCGTCCGGCCGGTCACGTCCGCCGCCCTGACTCCCACCGCCCCGCGTCCCGCCGCCCGACCGCCCCCCGACGAGCTCGTGGACGAGCATCACCACCAACGGCCACGCCACGAAGCCGAGGAACGGGAGACCGACGAACAGGAGGGTGCGACCGGCGCTCTTCTTGCCGCCGGGTGTCTCGACTCTCTGTCCCGCGAACGAGCCCGTCACGGAGACACCCTCGTCGCTCGGGACGGACGTCTTGACGACCGTCACATGTCGCGACCCGTGCATCCGCGCCGCACAGGGCGTGTCGCGCTCGCTCCAGGTGCACGCGACACCGGACATCGCGACGTCGCTGGTCACCGTCGCCTCCAACCGGTCGACCCGGCCGGGCCAGGACGGCGACACGGCGTCCAGCACGAACCCGTGGCCGAATCCCGGCGTGCGCATGCGGTACTCGAACGCGAACCGCTGCCGGCCGGTCCAGCCACCCTCGGGTGCGGCCACCCGCACGACCATGTGCCGGTCACCGAGCACACCGCGCTCGTTGCGCTCACGCACGCTCGTGCGCGCGCCGGCGGGTGCGTCGACCTCGATCCCGGACGTGCCGCGCCCGACGGCCGACCTGTCGTACGACTCCAGCAGGCTCCTGGTGAATCCCCGCGCCGGTCGGCTGCCGAAGTCGTACTCGAACACCTCGCGTACCGAGGCGACGCCGTTCGCACCGACATGCATCGAGACCGCGAGCCGTTCCACGTGCTCGCCGGGACGGGCGGGCCGTTCCCGCAACGGCTCAAGCCCGGGCGGGAGGAAGCCGAAGCACAGCATTCCCGCGACGTAGTAGGCGATCAGGAGGGAGACGACGACCACCGCCTTGCGGAGGTCGCGCCGCCGCTCGGCGCGTTCACGCGCGATGCGTGCCTCGAGCCGTGCACGTGCGGCGCGACCCGGCGCCCTGGCCAACAGTTCTCGTTCACGGCGGCGCCTGGCCGACGTGTACGTGGATCCGCCGCGTTTCCGTCCGGGCGGCGAAGTGGCGCCGGGCCGACGTGCCGGCCCAACGTCGTTGTCGCCCACCTCTCCAGTATGACCAGCAGCCAGGGTCCATGGTCGGTCCGACCAATCCACTTAGGGTAGCCTTACCTCAATTTCCCTGGTGAGAGCGGGTCGTGGTGGCCGAGTCGGCGGTCGAGGCACGTGCGGGTGACGGTGCCCGGCCGGCCGCGGCTCGGAACGTGGCTCGTGGCGCCGGCCTCCTGGCCGCGCTCGGCGTCCTGACCGCGTTGAGCGTGCTGGGCGTCTGGGTCGGGTCCGACCCGGTGCCCCTGCGGGCCGTGTGGGAGACCGTGGTCCGTTACGACGACACGAACGCCGACCAGCTGATCGTCGCCACCATGCGACTGCCCAGGATCGTCGTGGGTCTGCTCGCGGGCGCCGCGCTCGGACTCGCCGGCGCCGTCATGCAGGGCCTGGCGCGCAACCCACTGGCCGATCCGGGAATCCTGGGCGTGAATGCGGGCGCGTCGCTGGCGATGATGTGCGGCATCGGCGTGTTCGACGTCACCACGTTCGACGGCTACCTGTGGTTCGGCTTCGCCGGCGCGGCGCTCGCCGCCCTGCTCGTGCACCGGGTCGCATCGCTCGGCGGGAGCGGTGCGACGCCGGTCAAGCTCGTCCTGGCCGGCGCGGCCGTCAGCACCGCGTTCGGTTCGCTGACCACGGCCGTCCTGCTCACCCGCACCGAGGTCTTCGACCAGTTCCGGTTCTGGCAGGTCGGCTCGCTGGCCAACCGGAGTCTCGGCCTGTCCGCGCAGGCCGTGCCGTTCCTCGTCGTCGGTGGGCTGCTGGCCCTGATCAGCCGTCGGCTGCTCAACGTGCTCGCCCTCGGCGACGACGTGGCCCGCGGGCTCGGCGTGAACCTCGGCGTGGCGCAGGGCATCGCCGCGGTCGCCGTCGTCCTCCTCTGCGGCACGGCCACGGCGATCGCCGGGCCGCTCGCCTTCGTCGGCCTCGCCGTGCCACATGCGGCACGGCTGATCGCCGGGCCGGACTATCGCTGGATCCTGCCCTACTCGGCGGTGCTCGCTCCTGCGCTCCTCCTGTCCGCCGACGTCATCGGTCGGGTCGTCGCGCCACCCGGCGAGGTCCAGGTGGGCGTGGTCACCGCGGTCGTCGGCGCGCCCGTCCTCGTCCTCCTGGTGCGACGCGGGAAGCTGGTCCGGTCGTGACCGCCACGCGTCGACGAGACGACGAGCGGTCGGCCACGGACGTCGTCGCCGCCGTACGCCACGGGGACCTGGCCAGGTCCCGGACCGTGGTCCTGGCCCTGACGGGGATCGTGCTCGCACTGCTCGCCGTGGCACTCCTCGCAGGGAGTGTGTCGGTCACCGTGACGGACGTGTGGCTCGCGTTCCTCGGTCGCGGCGCACCGTCGGTGGAGTACATCGTGCGGGAGGTGCGCGAGCCGCGGGCGCTGACCGGGGTGCTGGCCGGGGCGGCGTTCGGCCTGTCCGGTGGGATCTTCCAGAGCCTCATCCGCAACCCGCTGGCGAGTCCCGACATCCTCGGCATCACGATGGGCGCCAGCGTCGCGGCCGTGATGTGCCTCCTGGTCGTCGGTGGGTCGGGCGTCGCCGTGACGGTCAGCGCTCTGTGCGGAGCCTTCGGCACCGCCTTCCTCATCTACCTGCTGGCCTGGCGCCGAGGGGTCAGCGGTCATCGGCTGGTGATCGTCGGCATCGGGGTGTCCGCGGTGCTCTCGAGCGTCGTGTCGTACGTGATGACCCGCTCGCAGGTGCGCGACGCGCAGCAGGCACTGGTCTGGCTGACCGGGAGCCTCGCCGCACGGACCTGGACCGACGTGCGACCCCTGGTCCTGGCGCTGGTCGTGCTGGTGCCGGCCGCGCTGGTGCTCGCCGCCGCGCTACGGCCCCTGCAGTTCGGTGACGAGACCGCCAGAGGGCTCGGCGTCGGGGTCGAACGGAGCAGGCTGGGGCTGGTCCTCGTCGCCGTCGCGCTCGCGGCCTTCGCCACCGCGGCCGCCGGCCCGGTCGCCTTCGTCGCGTTCATGTCCGCCCCCGTCGCGCGACGGCTGGTCGGCAGAGGCGGGCCGGCCCTGGTGCCGGCGGCCCTGGTCGGCGCGGTCGTCCTGCTCGGCTCGGACCTCGTGGCTCAACGGGTGCTCGGCGCCGTCACGCTCCCCGTCGGCGTGGTCACCGGCGTACTCGGCGCCCCCTATCTCCTGTGGCTGGTCGCCACCACCCACCGGATCGGATCCACCGGATGAACGGCCGTCGCGAAGGTCCCGGCGAACTCGAGATCGACGAGGTGTCGCTCGGCTACGAAGGCCGTCCCGTGGTCGACCGGCTGTCGGCGGGGATCCCGCGCGGGCGACTCGTCGCCATCGTCGGCCCGAACGCCTGCGGGAAGTCGACCCTCCTCCGTGGCATGGCCCGGTTGCTCACGCCGTCCTCCGGTGCGGTGCTCCTGGACGGCCGGGCCATCAGCACCATGCCGACCAGGCAGGTGGCGACGAGGCTCGGGATCCTGCCGCAGCATCCGGTCGCACCCGAGAGCGTGACGGTCACCGACCTGGTCGGTCAGGGACGGCACCCCTACCGCGGCTGGCTGCGGCGCTGGAGCCCGGCCGACGACGCGGCGGTGGCCGACGCCATGCGGGCCACCGACACGCTGGCACTGGCCGACCGCCTCGTCGACCAGCTGTCCGGTGGCCAGCGGCAGCGGGCCTGGATCGCGATGGCACTCGCGCAGCACACCGGCATCTTGTTGCTGGACGAGCCGACCACCTACCTCGACGTCACCCATCAGATCGAGATCCTCGACCTGCTCACCGACCTGAACCGCGCGAGCGGCGCCACGATCGTCATGGTGCTGCACGACCTCAACCTCGCGTGCCGGTACGCCGACCACCTGCTCGTCATGAAGGACGGCGGGATCGTGTCGACCGGCCGGCCGGCCGACGTGATCACCGAACGGCTGGTGGCCGAGGTGTTCGCACTGGACAGTCAGGTCATCACCGATCCGGTCTCCGGCGGCCCTCTCGTCGTCCCCTTCGGTCGCCATCACGGCGGCTCTCCCGACCCCACCGATGCCTTCGCACCCCCGAGCCCGAACCATGGAACGAGGTCAGAGTGACTGCACCGACGATCACCAGAGAACCCACCCGACGCCCTCTCCCGGAGCGGCTCGTGCCGTACGACGCCGTCGACCGGCGCGGCTTCCTCGCCGGCGGCGCCGGACTCGCCACGATCACGCTGCTCGGCGCCTGCGGCGAGTCCGACGACGGCGGCAGTCGAGCGACCGAGCGGCAGGTACGGACCGACAAGGGTCGGGTCGGCGTGCCGGTCAAGGTCGCGCGGGTCGCCTGCGCGGACTTCTTCGGCGCCTTCGCGGTGATCGACCTCGGCCTCGTGCCGGTCGCCGTGTCGGGCTCCGGCTACCAGGACACCGGACCGACGTACGCACCCAAGCTCGCCAAGGTGCCGACCGTCGGTGACTTCACGACACCGGACCCGGAGAAGGTCGCCGGGACGAACCCCGACCTCATCCTCCGAACCATCGACACCGCGGACGCCCTCTACCGGCAGCTGACCGGCATCGCACCGACCGTCGTGGTCAGCTTCCAGCGGCTCAGCCTCACCGAGGTGACCAGCAGGGTCGGCGACGTGCTCGGCCGCAAGACCGAGGCCGACGCGCTGCTCGCCACCTACCGGAAGCGGTACGGGGAGATCAAGACCAAGCACGCCGACGTCCTCGACAGCCACACGTTCACCTTCGCCCAGACGGCCTCCGACTCCACGTTCTGGACGCTGGGAGAGAAGTGGACCGACACCAAGGTGCTGGTGGACTGCGGGGTCCGATTGGCCGAGCCGTCGGCGTCACAGAAGGACCCCACCCAGGAGTACTCGATGGAGCGCATCGGAGTCCTGGAGCGGTCCGACGTCCTCGTGATCCCGGCAGGCCCGGACGGTGTCACCGAGGCACCCGACAACAAGCCGTTGACCCGTAACGCGTTGTGGCGCCGCCTGCCGGCGGTGCGCGCGGGTCAGGTCTATCCCGTGCCGTCCGGCGCGGCGTCACTCGGCACCGCGCTCGAGCTGATCACCCGTCTCGACACGGTGCTGACCGATGTCGCCGCGACCGCGGGTGGGTGAGCGATGCCGCGTACCAACATCGCCGCGACCAGGATCAAGCCGGCGGACGCCGAGCTGCTCACGCTCCAGGTCGTGCGGCGCGAACGGATCTCGCCGCACTTCGCCCGCGTGACGCTCGGCGGCGGTGACATCGAGCGATTCGTCGCCATGGGGTTCGATCAGTGGTTCCGGCTGTTCATCCCCGTGGCCGAGGACTCGCTGGCGCGACTGCCGCGCAAGCTCGACACGCTGGCCTATCTGAAGTATCTCGCGATCGCGAAGACGTCGCGTCCGGTCCTTCGCAACTATTCGGTACGGACGTACCGGCCGGACGGACCGGCGGGGCCGGAGCTCGATGTCGATTTCGTGCTGCACGGTTCCCCGGCCGACGGCACGGCCGGCCCGGCCGCGGAGTGGGCCGAGACCTGCACGGTCGGCGACACGGTCGCGATCCTCGACGAGGGCATCGGGTTCAACCCGCCCCCGGAGCTGCGGCACGTGCTCCTCGTGGCGGACGAGTCCGGGCTGCCTGCGGCCGCGGCGATCCTCGCCTCCCTGCCCTCCGACACCACCGGTCACGCGATCATCGAGATCCCCGACGCCGACGACGCGCAACCGGTCGAGGGCCCCGACGGCGTACGCGTGGAGTGGGTGGTGCGAGAGGACGCCCACGCCGTCCCCGGTCGTGCCGCACTGGCGTGCGCCGAGGCGCTCACGCCGACCGAGCCGTTCTACGGCTGGGTGGTGGGCGAGCAGACGCTCCCCGTCTCCCTCCGCAGGCACTGGATCAGGGCGGGCGTACCGAAGGAGAACATCATGTTCTGCGGCTACTGGAAAAACGGGCGCAGACACTGATCCGGCGCGTCACGATGACGTGGCTCGCTCTAACCAATCGTGGCGGCGCCGTCGCACGCCTCGATCAGGTACAGCCCGTCCCTCACCTCGGTCACCGAGTCGACCCGCAGCCCGGCGCGTTCGGCGAGAGCGGCGAACTCGTGGCGACTGCGTTCGCCACCGCCGAACATGGTGTACATCTGCAGGTCGAACGCGAGATCGTGGTCGTCGTCGACGCGAGGGATGCGTTCCACCAGCACGACGCGCCCGCCGGCGACCCGGCGGAGGATGGCGACCGCCTCGGCGTCGGGCCAGTCCGCGATGCTGGCCGACGGATTCGGCCTGGACGCCCACGTCTTCGCGGATCCGCACGACCACCTGCCGACCGTCGTCCCCGTGCGCCGACACACGTGACCGCCGTGCGCCATCTCCGCAGACTCAACCGGTGTGTCGGCGCAGATCGCTCGTGAGGCGCCGGAGCTGCAGCGCCACCTCGATCTCGAGCATCCGGGGTCGGTCCTGCCATCCCTCTCCCAGCAGCTGGGTGATGCGGTCGAGGCGTTGCCTGAACGTGTTCACGTGCAGGGACGCGAGGCGTGCCGCACGCGACAGGTTGCGGTTGCTCTCGAGATAGGCGTCGAGAGTCGACAGCAGCTCGGTCCCGCGTCGGTCGTCGACGTCGATCACCGGACCCAGTACCGACCGGACGAACTGTGCGCTGTCCGGCTCCGACGCCATGAGAAGGCCCGCGACACCGAGGTCCGACACACTCGCCCCCTCCCCGACCACACCGAGTCGACCCAGCACCTCCAGGCAGCGAAGCGCCTGCGAGTACGCGGTCCCGATCTCGACCGGACCGACGGCCGGACCCGCGCCGCCCGCCGTCACCTTCCGGCCGGTCGCCGATCCCACCTCGGCCGAGGTGGCCCTGGCCGCATTCCCGGGATCCGGGTCCGGAAGCAGGAAGACGAACCTGCCGCCGTGCTTCCCGACGAGACCGTTGCGCGCCTTCGCCCAGCGTGCGACCTCGTGCGAGATGTCCCGGTCCGTGTCGGAGTCGATCACCACGACCGAGTGCCGCTCGTCCGTATCGACGCCGACGACGAGGGCCCGCTCCCGGAGGGTCGTCGCGTTCTGGCCGCCCGAGGAGATCAGATCGTCCACGAGATCCCGGTGGATGCGGTTCTCCGTCTCGGCCACCACCTGGCGGATCATGAGCAGCAGCGCGAGCACCATCGCACCGCGTTCGAGTATCAGGACGTCGGTCTCGGACAGCTCCTCGGTCGACTCGAGGACGATCCCTCCCGCCCGATCGGATGCGGGCGGCGCCATGGCGACATAGAGACCGTCATGCCGGTAGGCACGCCCGGAGCCGTCCTGGCGTTCGAGCGCGCCGACGACCGCCTCGGGCACGGTGCCGGCGTGCGGGCTGTTCGACGATGCCAGGAGGTCTCCTCGTCCGTCGACGATCAGGAGAGGGACGTCTCGCAGAGACGCCGACAGCGTCGCCGCGAGATCCGACAGGTCGCCGCCACGGAGAATGAGGTTGGTGAGCTTCACGTGTGTCTCCGCCGCGAGCGCGACCGACTGACTGTTCTCGTAGATGATCGTGTTCGCACGGTTCAGCTCGGCGAGAGCGCTCTGCATCTGGTCGAAGAGTCTCGCGTTCTCGTATGCCACGGCAGCGTGCGCTCCCAGGGAGCTCGCGAAGGCCACCTCCCCGGCCGTGAAGACGCGGGCCGACCGCTCCGCGACGTACAGCACGCCGGTCACGACGTCACCGATCAGGAGCGGAACTCCGAGCAGCGAGACGATTCCTTCGTCCCTGACGGCATCGTCGAGTGCGGGCGTGTGCCGGAAGTGCTCCTCGGCGAAGTAGTCCGATGTCGAGACCGGCGTCCTGGTCTGGCCCACCAGACCGCCCAACCCGTCTCCGAGAGGCATCTGGGTCCCCTGGAACCTCGTCGAGACGGACCCGATCGTGATCCGGTGGTAGTACCTGTCATCGCTGTTCTCGTCGATCAGGTCCAGGTACGCGACGTCGACGCGGAGCATGCTCTTCGCACGGCTGACGATCGTGTGCAGCAGCTCATCGAGATCACGTACGGACGCGAGGTCCATCGCGGTCTCCAGCAGCGCCAGCGACTCCTGCTCGCGTCGCCTTCTACGTTCCAGTGCCGAGAGCACCGGACCCGAGACCGCCACCATCTCGTCGATCAGCTTCGCCTCGCTCTCCCCGTCGGCGGCCGAGAGAGCCGACTCACGGAGTCGGGCGAGCTCGTCGGCGGGCGCCTCGCGCGCAAGCAGCCGCAGGATCGCTCGCGCTGTGCGGACCACGAGTGGGTCGTCGTCCGATTGGGCTGTCATCGGTCCACCCCCGAACGGTGACGGGTGTATGAACCATACATTCGGCGGTCGGGATCATGGACAGGATGCACGTGTACCTCGTGCGGCGACATGCGTACCGTAAGGCCAATCCGACCGACCAGCCCTGCGCGGAGGACCTGTGTGATGCGGCACCGAGCCCACCCGGACTCGCGCTCGAACCTGGCCGTCCGCTGGCGGGGACCGGAGAGCCTGACGGTGGAGCAGGTTCCGTTCCCGTCGCGTGAACCGGACGAGGTCGTCGTCAAGGTGGAGAGCGCCGGAGTGTGCGGCACCGACGTGAGCGCCTGGCGCGGTGACGTCGCGCGCATCGACGACGGCACCGTGATCGGGCACGAGTTCGGAGGCACCATCGTCGAGGTCGGCGACGGGGTCGACCGGTGGGACGTCGGACAGCGCGTCGCGATCGATCCCAACGACGTATGCGACCGCTGCGACTCCTGCCGGACGGGGTCACTCGGATTCTGCACGCAACGCCGGCTGATGGGCATCGACCTCGACGGCGGCATGCGCGAGTACGTCGCGGTGAAGTCACAGCGTCTCGTCCCGGTCGGCGCGAACACCGATCCCCTCGCACTCGCGCTGGTCGAGCCGGTGGCCGTGGCGGTGCGCGCATGCGCCCGAGCGGGGGTCGTGCCCGGGACACATGTGGGCGTGATCGGCGGCGGATCGATCGGCACCGCGTGCGTCCTGCACGCACGAGACCTCGGTGTCCGCTCCCTCACGGTCGTCGAGTCCGATCCCGCCCGACGAGCGATCGCCGCCGCCCACGACGTCGCGGCGATCGCACCGGGCGAGCGGCCGAGCTCGCCGTGGGACAGCGTGATCGACACCGTGGGAACGAGCACGACCATCGGCTCGTCCCTGGGCCTCGTCCGGGCCGGTGGCACCGTCTGCGTCGTCGGCGTCGCCCACGACGGCTCGCTCCCGTTCGCCGAGAAGATCGTCCGGGACGAGATCACCGTCACCGGCTCGTTCTGCTACAGCCGACGAGATCTCCATGAAGCGGCCGACCTCGTCAGCCGCGTGGAGCTCTCCACCTTCGCGGTCGACGTCGTCCACGGTCTGGCCGATGTGCCCACCGTGTTCGCGTCGCTGGCCAACGGGATCCGCGGCCCAGGGAAGGCAGTCGTCGTTCCCTGACGTACCGGAGCCCGCCAGAACACACTGGATCTGCGTCGAAGGAGATGCTCAGTGAATCCCCCAGATCAGGCAAGCGACAGCACACTCTCGCCGCAACCCGTCGTCCGAACGCCGAAGGCGGGCAGGAGCCCCGTACGAGCCGCGGTCGCGAGCTTCGCCGGCGGCACGCTCGAGTACTACGACAACCACATCTACGCTCTCTCGGCCACCCTCGTCTTCAGTCAGGTCTTCTTCCCGAACGCGGGAGGAGTCGCCACGCTCGCATCGCTCGCGACGTTCGGCGTCTCCTACGTCGCCCGGCCACTCGGAGCGATCCTGATGGGCCACTTCGGTGACCGTGTCGGCCGCAAGCGCGTGCTGGTGTTCATCCTGGTCCTCATGGGCGCGTGCACGTTCCTCGTCGGATGCCTGCCCGGCTACGCGCAGATCGGCATCTGGGCGCCGATCCTGCTGGTCACCCTGCGCATCCTCCAGGGCATCTCCATCGGAGGGGAGACAGCTGCGGCGACGACGCTCACCATCGAGGTCGCTCCCCCGCGACGCCGCGCCTTCTTCACGAGCTGGGCGCCTGGCGGGATCGTCACCGGGTTCGTCCTTGCCTCCCTCGTGTTCATGCCGATACTCGCGCTGCCGAAGGATCAGCTGTTGAGCTGGGGCTGGCGGATCCCGTTCTGGTTCAGCGTGTTCGTCATGGTCACCGGATACATCATCCGCAAGAAGCTGGAGGAGCCGGAGGCGTTCGTCGAGGCGAAGGAGGAGAACGCGCTCGTCAGGGTCCCGCTGCTCGAGGTGTTCCGCTCGCACTGGTCGGCGGTCATCCGGGTGGCGTTGTGCTCGCTGGCGTTCATGGTCGACATGATCATCAAGGTGTTCGCCCTGTCTCTCGCGACGGGGGTGTACGGCATCTCCGCGAGCACGATGTTGTGGGTGCTCATCGTCAGCAACGTCTTCGCTCCGCTGACCCAGCCGCTCCTGGCGATGGTGTCCGACCGGGTGGGTCGAAAGCCGGTGTTCATCGCCGGGAACCTGGCCTGCGCGGGTTCGATCTTCGCCTACTTCGGTGCGATCCAGAGCGGCAACATCCCGCTGCTCTTCGTCACCGGATTCCTGTCCGTGTCCTGTGCCTACGCGGCCGTCAGCGCGGTCTATCCGTCCTTCTTCGCGGAGATGTTCAACCTCAAGGTGCGGCAGACCGGCATGGCGTTGGGCCTGCAGGTCGGACTGATCGCCGCCGGTTTCGGCCCCGCGGTCGCGATCGCGTTCACGGCCGGCACGTCCGACTGGCTGCCCGTCGCGGTGACCACGGCGATCGTGACGCTCATCGCCATCGTCGCCGCGCTCACCGCGAAGGAGACGTTCCGCGTCCCCCTGCACGAGCTCGGCGTCCCGATCGAACGCGCCGCCGCGAAGCCGAGCGGCTCCCCGTGAGACTCACCCACCGGTCATCCGTGGTCGACGCACTCCGAACGGCGCCGCCCGCGTCGATCGGGACGCCCTGCTTCGTCCGATGTGGCGTCGTCGTCCCGCAGATCACCACGGTGACCGTCGCGTCGGTCCTGACGCGGCTCGCCAGGACGGGTGCGGATCTCCTGCGTCGCACGGCAACGCAGGCGTGGCTCACCGCCAACCCCGGGTCCGTCATCGCGTCGCTGACCTTCGGTGACTCGGCCTCCGCACTGTTCGCCCTCTGGACCGAGCCCGGACACGGCGAGCCGCGCGAGCCCGTATTGACGCTGCGCGAGTTCCTCGTGGTCGGGACGACCGGCTCGGTCGAGGGCGCGGACATCACACTGCCGGCGGGTGACGATGTCGACGATGACGTGAGCTTCGAGGCGGCGGTGCGGATCGCCCTCGACACGGGCTGGTCGAGCTGGTCGTCCGGGGAGGTCCACGCGTGAGTGTCCCCTCGGCGCGACGTGAGCCCTACGGTGTGCTCTTCGTCGGCGGGATGCGTACCCACCTCGAGCTGTACGCGCCCAGGTTCGCGGCGGACCCTCGCGTCCGACTCGTCGGCGTCACGGACGAGCGCGGCATCGACGACGGCACCCGCCGGCTGAACGAGGAAGCGGCACGGTGGCTCGATATCCCGTACCTGCCGGACCTCGATGCGGCACTCGCCGACCCGGCGGTGTCCATCGTGTGCGTCACGCCCGCGGTGGAGCGTCGAGCTCGGGTGTTGACGACGTGCGCGGCCGCGGACAAGCACCTCTACCTCGACAAGCCTCTCGTCGCCCGGCGCAGCGAGCTGGAGCACGTCCATGCCGCATTCCGGGACTCGACGAGCACGCACCGCGCCTACTCGTTCGCGAAGACGCCGTGGCTGCGGCACGCGATCGAGGTCGGAGACTCGGGCACGCTGGGAACGCTGACCGGCATCCACGCGGAGGTGCTCTACGCCAAGGGGCAGCAGGACCTCGACACCCCGAGCGTCCGCAAGGAGACGGGTCATCCGACATACACGTTCTTCGACGCGAAGCGCGAGCTGGCCGAGATCGGGTTCTACGGCATCAGCGCCATCCTCCTGCTCTCGCCGAGCCGGGTGAGGTCGGTGTTCGCCCTTACCTGCAACTACTTCTTCGAGGGCCACGTGCGTCGGGACATCGAGGACTTCGGCACGCTGATGCTGCGGATGCAGGACGGGCTCGTGGCCAGCGTCACGGCGGGCAGGTACGGCCGGAGCAGCCACGCCCAGGGCGGAGCGCAGCGGATCAGGCTGGTCGGCACCCGCGGATCCGCTTCGTTCGACGCATGGGAGCGCAGGCTCGAGGTGAACGGCCGCGAGGAGGCCGTCCCGGCGACGACACACCCCGAGGATCCCCTGAGCATGTGGCCGAGTACCTCCACCGGCCCACCGACCGCGCCCAGGTGGGTCTCGGAGACGACCACGGTCGACTGGGAGCAGCAGGACGTGTCGGAGTTCATCGACGCGATCGCCCAGGGACGCAAGGATCGACTCGGGATCGACCACGCCGTTCGGGTGAACGAGATCATCCTCGCGGCCTACCAGTCAGCAGCCATTCGACAACCCGTCGACGTCAGCGGATACCTCGACGACCGAGCGGAAGACACTCCATGCACCTGATGACCTGCACGACCGACGGACGCACCTCCGTGCTGGCCGAGACCGCCGAAGGCCTCACGCGAACCGGATTCGACGACATGCTCGACATCGTCGACGGTGGGGCGGAGGCACTCGCCACCGCTCACGACAACTCGCGTCTCGCAGCGTCGCACGGGGAGTTCGTCACCGCCGACAGGGTTCTGGCACCGATCCCCCGCCCGGCACGCATGCTCTTCGCCGGGCTGAACTACCGGGACCACCTCGTCGAGTCCGGAACGGACCAGGTCCCCGAGTCGCCCCTGATCTTCGCGAAGACGTGGAACACGGTCATCGGGCCGGGTGACCCGATCGTGCTCGACTCCCGCGAGCGCGACGTCGACTACGAGGTCGAGCTCGGAGTCGTCGTCGGACGCGCGTTGGCGAAGGCCTCCCCCGACGAGTGCCTGGACTCGGTGTTCGGGTACACGGTCGTCAACGACGTGTCGTCTCGGCGGGTGCAGCTCGCCGACGCGCAGCTCACCCTCGGGAAGAACTTCGACACGTACTGCCCCATGGGTCCGGCGATCGTCACGGCCGACGAGGTCGCGGACCCGATGAACCTCGAGCTGACCTGCACCCTCAACGGACGGGTCATGCAGCGGGCCAGCACCGCCGAGATGCTGATGGGCGTCGCCGAACTGCTCGCGTTCCTCAGCGACCACACGCGGCTCCACCCGGGCGACGTGATCGGCACGGGAACGCCCGCGGGGGTCGGGTGCTACCGGAACCCGCCCGTGTACCTCGCTCCGGGCGACGTGGTCGAGGTCGCGGTCGCCGGTGTCGGGGCGATGAGCAATCCGGTGCAGGCGCAGTAGAGACGAGGCGACGATGACAGACGGTTCATCGGTGGTCTTCACCGACATCCCGGGCCGAGATCTCGATCTCGAGCAATCCATCCTGTCGTCCGCCGGCGTCGAGGCCCGCGTGATGGAGGAGGCCCGCCCCCTGGCCGAGCAGGTGGCGGAGGCGCGGGGAATCGTCACGCTCTTCGGACAGGTGCCCGCCGACGCCATCGGGGCAGCGCCCCACCTCCTGACCGTGGCGCGCTATGGCGTGGGCGTCGACAACATCGACGTGGCATGCGCCTCGCGGCGAGACGTCGTCGTCACCAACGTCCCCTCGTACTGCGAGAACGAGGTCGCGGAGCATGTGATCGCGCTCCTGTTCGCCTCGGCCCGCAAGGTCTGCGTACTCGATCGCGATGTCAGGGCGGGCAACTGGAGACTCGACCCGGCCCGACCGATCTACCCGATCGCGGGCAGGACACTCGGGCTCGTCGGTTTCGGCCGTACCGCTCGTGCCGTGTGTCAGAAGGCGCACGCGCTGTCTCTCCGGGTGCTGGTGCACAGCCCGAGGACGAGCGCGGAGTCGATCGAGGAGCTGGGTGCCGAACGGGTCGACGACCTCGCCACCCTGCTCGGGGCCTCGCACTTCGTGAGCCTGCACACCTCGCTGACCCCGCAGACCGAGGGATTGATCGGACGTGAGCAGCTGGCGCTGATGCGACACGATGCCTTCCTGGTGAACGCGTCACGGGGAGGTGTGGTCGACGCATACGCTCTCGCCGACGCGCTCCGCGCCGAGAGCATCGCCGGCGCGGCGCTGGACGTCTTCGACCCCGAGACTCCCCCTGCGGACCATCCGCTGCGCGGTCTGGAGAACGTCATCATCACGCCACACGTGGCCTACTACTCGGAGGAGTCGATGCTCAGGCTCCGCCGCCGGACGGCCCAGAACGTCGTGGCCGTCCTGACCGGGCGGATGCCCGGCTCAGTGGTCAATCCCGCGGTGCTGGAGAGTCACCGCTGGCGAGGTCGACTCGTGGAGAACGGGAATGGGGAACGGTGTGACGACGTGGCCGGCTCATCGGCGGGAACAGGCGAAGTACGCGCCGCCGCACCTGATTCCGCGCATTCGTGAACTCGGCCTCATCCCGTCGAGCGTCGACGACACGGACGTGACGCAGACGCCTCTGCCGGGTGGCGTCTCCGCACGCATCCACCGGGTGTCGTGGCACGGAACGAGCATCGTCACGAAGCAGGCGCTCCCCAGACTGGCCGTGCAGGCCACGTGGACCGCCGACCCCGCTCGGGCCGGTCGCGAGGTGGCGTGCATCAGGGCGCTGGCACGCGGACTCGGTCGACCGTCCTGGCTCCCGACGGTGCTGCTGTACGACGAGGCGAACTGCGCGTACGTGATGGAGTCCGCGCCGGCCGGGGCGCGGAACTGGAAGGACACCCTCCTGAGCGGCGACGTCGACCTCGACGTCGTCCGGAGGTTCGCCGCGATCCTGGCGGCGATCCACGCCAGCCCGCTCGACCAAGACGAGCGGGCGCTCTTCGAGGACTCCGACGCGTTCGTCGAGCTGAGGATCGATCCCTTCTACCGAGCCACCGCCGACCGTCACCCCCGCCTGGCCGGCGTGATCAACTCCGCGGGTGCGCAGCTGCTCCAGAACCGCACGGCCCTCGTGCACGGCGACTTCAGCCCGAAGAACATGCTCGTCTGGGACGACGGCCTCATCGTGCTGGACTACGAGGCCGCGCATCTGGGGGATCCCGCCTTCGACCTGGCGTTCATGCTCTGTCACCTCGCCCTCACCGCGCTGACGCTGCCCGAGAAGGCGCCGGAGATCCTGCATGCGAGCGACGCCTTCTGGACGCAGTACCTGTCGTCCACCGGTCGCGGCGATCTGGAGAGGCGCACGGCCCTCCACGTGGCCTGCCTGCTGCTCGCCCGCGTCGACGGCAAGTCGCCGGTCGACCATCTTCCGGACGACGCGGCGACGACGGCCGTACGGAGCGTCGCCCTCGCACTCCTGGACCGGCCCGCCGGCACCCTGGAGGACGTCAACCGGTTGATCCTGACCGCCGCACGGGAGATGAGCTCATGACGACGATCCGCACGGTACGCGCACGCGAGGTGCTCGACTCTCGGGGACGTCCGACCGTCCAGGCCGACGTGCACCTCAGCGACGGAACGCTCGGGCGCGCGTCCGTGCCGAGCGGAGCGTCGACCGGACGGCACGAGGCCGTCGAGCTGCGCGACGGTGGATCCCGCTACGGCGGTATGGGTGTCCTGAAAGCCGTCGAGTCCGTCGACGGCGCGATCTCCGATCGCCTCCGATCGGAGTCCGTCGACGACCCCGAGCGCCTCGACCGCGCGATGATCGAGGCCGACGGCACCGACGACAAGTCGGTCCTCGGGGCGAACGCGATCCTCGCGGTGTCGCTCGCGCTGGCCAGGGCCTGCGCGGCCCACCAGCGGCAACCGCTGTACCGGTACCTCTCCGCGGGAGCTCCCGTCACGCTGCCCCTCCCGATGACGAACATGATCTCGGGCGGCATGCACGCACGAAGCGCCATGGACATCCAGGACGTCCTCGTCGTGCCGGTGGCGGCGCGGACCTACTCGCAGGCGCTCGAATGGATCTCGGATGTCTTCCGTTCACTCGGCGAGTTGCTGGACCAGGCGACCCTGTTGCCTTCTGGTGTCGCGGACGAAGGCGGCTACGGGCTGTCGGTGACGTCCGAGGAGGCACTCACACTCGTCACCGAGGCGATCGCGTCGTCCGGGCACGAACCGGGGAACGACATCGCGATCGCCGTCGACATGGCGTCGTCCCGCCTCGTCGACTCCCGGGGTGGTTACCTGGTCGACGGGGACCGGCTGACCAGCGCCGAGATCGTCGACCGCGTCGTCTCCTGGACCGAGCGCTTCCCGATCATCTCCGTCGAGGACGTGCTGGACGAGGACGACTGGGACGGCTGGGTCGCCGCGACCCAGCGGTTGAGCCACGTTCAGCTCGTCGGCGACGACCTCTTCACGACGAACGTGCGGCGCATTCAGCGCGGCCTCGATCTCGGCGTCGCCAACAGCGTCCTCGTCAAGGTCAACCAGATCGGAACGCTGACGGAGTCTCGCGCGGCCGTCGCCCTGGCACGAGAACACAGCTACAGCACCGTGATCTCGGCACGCTCCGGCGAGACCGAGGACGACTTCCTCGCGGACCTCGCCGTCGGCCTGGACGGCGGGCAGATCAAGATCGGCTCTCTCACCCGGTCGGAACGACTGTCGAAGTACAACCGCCTCCTCCAGATCGAGGAGGAGCTGGGCGAGTCCGCGACGCTCGCGCGCCCGTTCGCCGCTGCGCGTACGGCGGGAGCCGGCGCGGTCAACCCACGACGAAACGGCTGAGAGCGTCCTCGTCGATCTCGATGCCGAGCCCGGGACCGGTCGGGACGGCGACGTATCCGTCCACGGCTCGGATCGGTTCGCGGCACAGTGTGTCGCGGATCGGGTTCGGCTGCTGGTGCAGCTCGAGCAGGGGAGACTGGTTGAGCGGTGTCGGCGTTCGGCTGTCGGGGAAGTCCCGCATCGTGGCGAGGAGGTGGAGCGCAGCCGCGAGTGCGATGGGGGTGCTCGACACCACGTGCGGGATGTAGTGGATGCCCCAGGCGTCGGCCAACGCAGCGATACGTCGGCATTCCGTGAAGCCACCGGCGTTGGCGAGATCCGGTTGGACGATGTCGACGGCCCCGCGAACCAGCAGGTCACGAAAGCCGAAGCGCGTCCACTCCACCTCGCCGCCGGCGATCGCAAGCCCGAGCGCGGACCGTAGCCGCACGTATCCGTCCAGGTCGGTGCACGGCACCGGTTCCTCGAACCAGACGACACCGAGGCGGTCCAGCTCCCGTCCGACGCGGAGCGCCGTGTGCACGTTGTACGCTTGGTTCGCGTCGGCCGCGATGACGAACTCGTCGCCGAGCGCCTCCCGGATGGCCGTGACACGACGGAGATCCTCACGCGGGTGGAGACCACCGATCTTCACCTTGAGCGCCGCGTACCCCTGCGCTCGGTACGCGAGTGCCTCTTCGACGGCTCGTTCGGGGACGGCCTCGTCCGCGAAGTAGTACGGCCCGCTGGCGTACGCCTGCACGCGATCGCGGTAGCGCGCGCCGAGCAGCCGCCACAGCGGGAGGCCCAACGCACGCGCCTTGATGTCCCACAGCGCCATGTCGACACCGCTCACAGCCTGCATGACCATGCCTTGGACACCGAACGGACTGAAGGACCCGACGACCCGCTGCCACAACTCCTCGACGAGGAACGGATCCTTCCCGTGCAGCACCGGAGCCACCTCCTGAGCCAGCACGGTCGCGACCGACCGTTGCGCAGGCCCGCCGCACTGCCCCCACCCGACCACCCCGTCGTCGGTCGTGATCTTCACGACGACCGCCACCCGGGTGGAGTTCATCCGTTGCGCATAGCCGTATGTCGTATCGAGCGGAGCGCTGAGCGTGAACGTCTCGACCTCGGCGATCCTCACGGCTCCTCCTCCCGAGGTGGCGTCACGTCAGCTTGAAGATGCGCTTCGGGATCCGGTAGGCGAGATCCACGATCGTCTCGGCGGCCTCGTCCAGGGGCAGACGATGCTCGGCGACCAGCTTGGCGAGGAAGGCGGCGTCGACCCGGCGTGCGACCTCGTGCCGGACCGGGATCGAGCAGAAGGCTCGGGTGTCGTCCACGAAACCGGCGGTGTTGTAGAAGCCCGCCGTCTCGGTGACGGCCTCCCGGAACCGCCGCAACGCTTCCGGCGCATCCAGGAACCACCACGGCGCTCCCAGGTAGACCGCGGTGCAGCCGCCGGCGATCGGTGCCAGCTCGCGGTAACAGCTCGACTCGTCCAACGTGTACACCACGAGCGTGAACCGGGGATCGTTGCCGAACTCCTCCACCAGCGGACGCAACGCGTGCACGTAGCCCGTGGCCTGCGGGATGTCCCCGCCGGTGTCCCGGCCATGCGTCGCGTGCAGCCAGGTGTTGTGATTTCGCACCGCACCCGGATGCAGCTGCATGACCATGCCGTCCTCGACGGACATCTGGGCGAACTCCATCAGCATGTGGCCCTGGAACGCCTCCGCATCGTCACTCGACGCCTCTCCGCGCAGACCCCGTTCGAAGAGGGCCGCGACGTCGGCGGGATCGAGTCTCCCGGTGCGAGCCGTCGGGTGACCATGGTCCGATGACGTCGCACCCGCCTTGACGAATGCCTCCCTGCGGCGACGGAGCGCGGTGAGATATCCCGCGAAGGTGGAGGTGTCCTCTCCCGCAATCTCGCCGAGCCGGGCGACGCGACCTGACCAACCTGCCCACTCCAGGTCCACTACGTCATCCGGACGGAACGTCGTGATGACACGCCTTCCCCACCCGTCCGAGGCGAGCGCCGCATGTGCGGCCAGGTCGTCGAGCGGCGACTCGGTGGTGGCCAGCACCTCGATGCCGAAACGCTCGAACATGGCACGCGGCCGGAAGCTCGACTCGGCCAACCGTGCGGTCAAGGCGTCGTAGACGTCGTCCGCGCTGCTCGGCCCCAACGGAGTCTCCACACCGAACACGTCGGTGAGTGTCCGCTCCAGCCACAGACGTGAGGGCGTACCTCTGAACAGGTGCCAGTTGTCTGCGAACGTCCGCCAGATCACCCGCCCATCGGTCTCGACCGGCTCTCCGGTGATGGTCGGCACCCCCAACCCGGCCGGCGGGATCCCCTGCGACAGCAGCATCCGGGTCAGGTAGTGATCCGGGGCGATGATCAACCGCGCCGGGTCGGGAAACGACGCGTTGTCGGCGAGGATGGCCGGGTCGACGTGCCCGTGCGGGCAGATCAGCGGCAGGTCACGAGCGTGGGAGAACAGCTCCCTGGCGATCCCACGCTGGGTGTGGTCCGCCGGGAACAGCAGGTCCGCGGACATTCGACCCCTACCCTTCTCCGGTGCAGGCGCGCGATGCAAAGGCTTGCAGCGAGAGCAAATCATCAAACCCGTCACGTGGTCAACAGCCCGAACGTCTCGCGCAACATGTCGCTACATGCCCTGAAACCACTCATTTCGATGAGATCGACGACGGAGGGAGTGCTGACTCAGGTGTTGACATGACTGCAAGGGTTTGCACTAATAGCGAGACGAGTCGGCCACGGCTGGGAGGTCACGCGTGCGGGCCACCATCCATGACGTCGCGGAGGCGTCGGGGGTGCACATCTCCACCGTCTCCCGCACCTTCTCCGCGCCGCATCTGGTGAAGGAGGAGACCCGGCATCGCGTCCTGCTCACGGCCGACAGCCTGGGTTACCGGCCCAATCGGGCAGCCAGCTCGCTGATCACCGGAAAGACGCACAACATCGCGTTGATCGTCGCGGACATCGCCAATCCGTTCTTCGCGCCGATGATCAAGGCGGCCGAGAGCCAGGCTCGTCTCCGCGACTACAACATCTTCGTCGCGGAGACCGACGAGGATCCCGGGGTCGAGGAAGACCTCGCGCGCGCTCTGGCCAAACAGGTCGACGGCGTCCAGCTGTGCAGCCCGCGCATGAGCAACGTCCAGATCGAGAAGCTCTCCCAGGAGATGCCTGTCGTCGTCGTGAACCGCCTGGTCACGGGCCTGCCTTGCGTGCTCATGGACGTCGCGTCCGGTGCACGGAGTGCGCTCGAGCACCTCGCCGGACTCGGCCACCGCGACATCGCGTTGCTCGGTGGACCTCGTGGTTCCTGGACGAGTCGCGAGATCGGCAGGTCCGCCGCCGCGGCGGCGCGGAGGCTCGGGGTGACGCTCACCGTGCTCGGCCCCAACCCACCGACCGTCGAGGGCGGATACGCGAGCGCAGAGCGTGCCGTCCGTGAGGGCGTCACCGCCGTGCTCGCCTACAACGACCTCGTCGCGATCGGCTTGATCGAGGGACTGGAGGCACAACAGGTCGTGGTCCCCACCGACGTGAGCGTCGTCGGCATCGACAACATCGAGATGGCCCAGCGGATTCGGCCCAAGCTCACGACGGTCGCCAATCCGACCTCGGCCGCCGGCCGGACCGCTGTCGACATGTTGCTCCAGCTGGGGGACGACCGTACGACGACCGCGCAGGTGACGCTTCAGACGGAGCTGATCGTCCGCGACTCGACCGGCCCCGGCCCGCACGCCAAGGAGCAGTCAGCAACGGAAGGTAGAGGTCGACGTCGGGGGCGCCGACGGACCGAGATGCGCAAGATGTAGAGCAGCAGGAGGCACTGCCAATGAAGACAAGGCCGCTTCTGGGGCTTCTCACGGCCCTCATCCTGGTGGCGTGCGGCGGATGCGCAGGCGAATCCGCCGATGCCGACGACCCCGTCACGTTGTTCCTTCCCACCGGCACCTTCGAGCGCTCGATGCTCCCCATCCTCGATGCGTTCACGAAGGAGACCGGCATCAAGGTGGAGCCGATCGCCGTCCCGGCCGAGGACGCACGGTCGCGCCAGGTGCTCGACATGAACACCGGCAAGGGCGACGTCGATCTGGTGCTGCTCGACGACACGGCCTGGATGGGCGAGGTGGTGCACAACCTCCAGCCGCTCGATGACCGCATCAAGAGCGACGACGTCAAGGTCGACGGCTACATCCCCGCGCTGCTCGACATCTTCGAGTCCGAGGGCAAGCAGTACGCCTTCCCGCTCGGGCTGAGCAGCCGTTCGCTGATCTATCGTGCGGACCTGTTCGAGAAGGAGGGACTCGAACCGCCGAAGACCTGGCAACAGTTCTACGACTACGCCGAACGCTTCACCAAGGGCGACATGTACGGCTTCGCCGGTCCGTGGGGCAGGACCACCACCTACGTGTCGGTGTGGCAGTTCATCGCCCGCAACTACGGGCTCGACGGGGTCATCGACGAGAAGGCCAAGAAGCCGCTGTTCAACTCCGAGGCAGGCATCGCCGCCGGCGAGCTCATGGTCGACCTCTATCGCAAGAAGCTGATGCCGCCGGACTCCATCGAGTTCGACCACGATGCCACCGTGGGCGCGATGCGTAAGGGACGTGCCGCCATGGCAATTCTCCCGAGCACCTACATTCCGGAACTCAACAAGGAGGATGCGTCACCGTACGCGGGAGAGTTCAAGTACGCCCTCGCGCCCACCCTGAACTCCGGCATGGAGGACAGCTACGTCGTGACCGGCTGGGGATACGGGTTGTCCAAGATCTCCGACAACCAGGACAACGCCTGGGAACTGATGAAGTACCTCAACAAGAAGTTCCAGACTCCCGGTGACGACGCCACCAAGGAGCAACTCAGGAGTCCCAACTCCGAGGCGGCGTTCGCACACCCCATGGCCAAGGAGATCTTCCCTGACGGCCAGGAGAAACTGGTCAAGGAGGCCCTCGGCCGGGGACACGCCAGACACGGCATCCCAGAATGGGTCGAGATCGAGAACCTGATCGCGGACGTGTTGTCGCGCGCATTCCTCGGGAAGACCACCGTTGCCAAGGGTTTCGCCGAGATCGATCCCAAGGTACGGAAGATCCTGGCGGAGTCGTGAGACGCGCCAGAGAGGTGGTGAGTGACCGGAGTAGACGATGACGGTGACCACCGACGCCGCTCGGAGAACCGAGGGCAGGTCGGTCTCTCCCAAGGTGCCATGGTGGCGGCACAAGAACACCCTTGCGTACGCTCTCGTCGCGGTACCACTCGTCGTTCTCGCCATCGCGCTGCTGCTCCCCGTGGGGTTCAACGCCTGGGTGAGCCTGCACTCGTGGTCACTGGTGGACCAAGGCGGGCCCAAGTTCATCGGCCTGGGCAACTACGAGCAGATCTTCACCGATCCTCGCTATCGCGGGACCGTGCTGCGGACCTTCGTCTTCGTCGTCGGCACCGTCGGAGTGCAGCTGATCGTCGGATTCGCCATGGCCCTGTTCCTCAACCGGCACTTCCGCACGCTCAAGGCGCTCCGCACCGTCCTCCTCCTTCCGATGATGGTGTCGGAGGTCGTGGTGGGGATGGCGTGGCGGTACATGTACGAGTACAGCGGCGGCGCCCTCAACTGGTTGCTGAGTCTGGTAGGACTCGGTCCGGTCCATTGGCTGGGACCGGACCTCGCCCTGCTCAGCATCATCTTCGCCGATGCGTGGTCCAACATCCCCTTCGTCACCCTGATCCTCTTCACCGCCCTGCAGACGGTACCCAGGGACATCCTCGACGCCGCCGCCGTCGACGGGGCTCAACGGTGGACCCGCCTCCGACACGTGATCATCCCCATGGTGCAACCGGCGATCCTGGTCGTGCTGATGTTCCGCACGATGTTCGCCATCCGCGCCTTCACCCTCGTGTGGATCCTCACCGAAGGCGGGCCGGGCGGTACGACGAACCTGATCGCCATCGACGTGTACAAGTCGGCCTTCAGCAACTACAACCTCGGGCTGGGCGGCGCCCTGTCCTGGGTGCTGGTCGCCATCAGCCTCGTCATCGCCATCCTCTACATCAGGTGGTTGAACCGTGAGCCGCTCTACTGACATCGCGAACGACCCCACCATCCGTGGCGGGCCCAGCAGGGTGTTCGCCTACGTCCTCGTCGGCGGCATGGTCGTAGCAGCTGTGCTGCCGCTCGCGTGGCTCGTGCTCCTCAGCGTGACGCCACAGAGTGTCATCAACCGGCGCACACCGGCCGTCTTCTTCGAGCCGACGCTGGCGCACTTCCGTGAGATCCTCGCCGGACAACGCTCGACGATCGTGCTCTCCCTGGCCAACTCGCTCATCGTCAGCGTCGTGTCCACTGTCGTGGCGGTGGTCCTGGCCGCGTTGTGTGCCTATGGACTGGCGAGGCTTCGACCGCCCGGGCACCGTTTCATCAGCCTGCTCATCCTCGCGGGGCGCCTGCTGCCGCCCGTCGCACTCATGGTGCCGATGTACATCGCCGCGACTCAGACCGGCCTGTTCGACACACGCACCGCACTCATCATTCCCTACATCGCCCTGAGCCTTCCACTGGCGACGTGGATGCTCCAGGGATTCTTCATGGACCTGCCCAGGGAGCTGGAGGAGGCCGCACTCATCGACGGCTGCAATCGGCTGACGGCGTTCGTCAGGGTGATCCTCCCTCTCGCCGGGCCCGGTATCGCGGCGGCGAGCATCTTCTCGTTCATCCTGGCGTGGAACGACATGGCGATCGCACTCACCCTGACGTTGACCGACGCGGTCACCCTGCCTCCGTTCGTCTCTCAGGTCAGAGCCGAGGAGGGAATCATGTGGGGTCAGCTGGGTGCCATCACCGTCTTCATCATGGCGCCCGTTCTCCTCCTCTCCTTCCTCGTCCAGCGATGGATCGTCGGTGGGCTCACCGGCGGCGCCACGAAGGGGTGATGCGAGCAGAGCAGGGCTCCGGGACGGTAGGCAACGGCCAGCACGAAGGGAACCGAAGTGCAGAACTATGAGACGCGTGCGCTCGAGATCCACAGCGACCTGATGTGGCGGGAGGAGGAGATCCGCCACGCGCTCGATCTCATCGAGAGATACGAGATGAACGCGCTCATCCTGCACGAACCCGACCTGCTCAACCGGATGACCTATCCGCGTCGCTACTTCACGCCCAACTCCGCCTGGGGTGCGGCTCCGCCTCGACGCGGCGAGAATCTCATCCTCAACACCACGGCCTACATGCGCAACGTGATGGCACAGTGTCGTCGACGCGGCATCGACTTCTTCCTGAACCTCAAGGAGCTGGCGTTTCCTGACGAGTTCATGGAGATCGCTCCGGACGTGATCGTCGACGGGAAGGTGTGCCCCACCCATCCCGCATGGGCCGAGCTCATCGACGCCAGGTACACCGACCTCTGCGAGGATTATCCCGACCTCGCCGGCGTGATCGTCAGTGTCGGCAGCCCCGAGGGTCGCGCCACTCTCTCCTCACGAAAGTGCGGCTGCGAGCGCTGTGCCGGCACCGATGCCGCCGAGTGGTACCGATGGATCACCGAAGGCCTCTCCCGCCCACTCGCCAAGGCGGGTAAGAGGCTCGTCGTCCGCGAGTTCTCGTACCTTCCCGCGGATCAGGACGCGGTCGTGGCAGGACTCGCCGATCTGCCCGCGGACATCGAGTTCGCAGTGAAGCCCTACGCCAGGGACTACTACCCCACCTATCCGGACAACCCGGCGCTCGCCGCGCTGCCGGAGCGCCGTCGGTGGCTGGAGTACGACGTGAACGGGCAGTACTTCGGCTGGGGAGTGTTCCCCTGCCCCGTCGTCGACGACCTGCGTCATCGGCTCACCCGCGGGCTCGAGGTCGGTGCGACGGCCGTGCTGCTGCGGACCGACTGGGAACGAATCAACGACCTCACCGCGCTCCACAACGTCAACGGCCTCAATCTCGCCGCGGGCGCCCTCCTCGCGCGGCACCCAGAGACTTCACCGGTCGACGCACTCGCGCGCGCTCTGGAGCAGACGAACATCGTCGATCCCAGCGTCGATCCCGAGGTACGCCTGCAGGTCGCCACCACCCTGCTGGGTCTATGGCCGGTCGTGGAGAAGACGCTCTACATCCAGGGGTTCGTCTACAACGACTCCAGTCGCATCCCCAATGGCGTCGACCATGCGTGGTGGGTGTTCGCGGAGAACCACAATCTCGACGACTGGGACCCAGGCGCGGCCGCACGCATCGACGTCAGTGATCCCGACGTCACCGCCGCGATGCTGACCGAGAAGGATCGGGGACGCGCCGACCTTCTCCGCCTGGTGGCCGAGATCAGGGACTGGATCACCCTGGGAGTCCTGCGGATCCCCGACGTGTACCGGCTCGGCGACGTCGCCGGTTTCATGGCGACCTACATCGAGGAGTTCGTCGCCAGCGGAAAGATCACCATCCTGGTGCGGGCCGCTCAGCGTCGAGACGGAGGGATCACCGGCCAGGAACGGGAGTCCCTCGCGGCCGAGACCACCGTGCTTCGCGACGTCATGGCACGGACGGAGCGACAGCGGACGGTCGGTGCCCACACGCACCACGTCGGGCAGCTCCTCGACACCGCACGGATGGAACGGATGATCGCAGATGCCGAGCAGGTGCTCGCGGAGGAGAAATGAAGACCCGCGCGCTCGAGCTGCATGCCAGTAGCAACATCTGGAACCCGGATGGCCTGATCGAGGTCCTCGATCTCATGGCCGACATAGATCTCAACACCCTGGTCATTCACGAGATCGGCATCATGGAACGTCTGGTCTATCCGGGCAGGTTCTTCGGTGCCGGCGACGAGCCGGGCATCCACCACCGCTACCGCAGCACGTTCCGGGACCTCTACCGGCTCGACCCGGTCAGGAGGTCGCGGCCGTACCAGCACCTCTCCTTCATGCGCTGGCTTGCCCGCCGCGCCGCGGAACGGGGAATCGCGCTCTTCCTCAACAACAAGGAGCTGTCGTATCCCGACTCCCTGTTCCGGCTGCGCCCGGACCTCATGGTCGACGGTTCACCCTGTCCCACCGCACCGGGGTGGATCGAGTTCCTCGAGACCAAGTACGACGAGCTGTTCACCGACTTTCCCGAGCTCGCCGGGACGATCACCTCTCCCGGCACCGGGGAGAGCCGGCTGTCCTTCTCGGCCGGATGGTGCTCGTGCGACCGCTGCGGACGTACCGACCCCTCTGATTGGTATGCAACGGTCATCGACGCGATACACAAGGTCGCCACGCGGCACGCGAAGACGTTGGTGGTACGCGACTTCGTCTTCACGCGCTCGTCGCAGGATGCACTCGCCGACGGCCTGCGCGGGTCGTCCGACGACATCGTCATCTGCCTCAAGAACACGCCGCACGACTACTATCCGACCTTTCCCGACAATCCCAGGATCGGCGAGATGGGCGCACACCCCCAGTGGGTCGAGCTCGATGCCATGGGGCAGTACTTCGGTTGGGGCATCGCTCCGGCGATCATGACCGAGGACATCCGGCGCAGGCTCGATCACGCCCGTGCCAACGGAGTGGACGGCGTGTTGGTGCGGATCGACTGGGAAGGACTCGAAGGACACAGCGCGCTTCGAACGTTCAACGCGCTCAACATCCACGCCGCCGCCGCCCTCGCTGCCGATCCGAGCACGCCCACCGACCTCATCTACCGATCCTGGGCGACGTACAGCCGGGCCGTCCACGAGGACGCGACGCCCGAGGTCGCCGACGGTGCGAGGGCATGGCTGCGGGACCTGCTCGAACGGACCTGGCCGGTGACCGCCAAGACCCTCTACGCACATGACTGCGTCTTCAGCGATTCGAGCCAGTTCCCGGTCTCCATCGATCACGCCTTCTGGCTCGCCGAGGAGAAGAACAGCCTCCGCGACTGGGATCCCTCCAAGGAGAACGCGCTCTCACCGGACCCCGGCAACATCGAGCGCCTCCTCGAGGAGAAGCGGCAGGCCGTCCGCGACGTCGCGGACCTCGCCGCCAGAGCCGACGAGGGCCATCCCGGTCTGAACGTGGACTGGCATGCCGAGCTCCGACGGCGCTTCCGCGTCTTCCAGGAGTACGTCGGCGCCTTCGAGCTCGCCGCGCGGGCCGTCTTCACTGGACGTCATGTCCGGGACGCCGATGACATCGACCCTCACCTTCTCGCGGAGGCGCGTGCCGCGGTGCGCGAGATGCGGGAGGTCGTCGACCGCCTCCGGCGCGACGGTCTTGCCGACTGGCACCCCGCCGCCGCCGTCCTCAGCGCCGACCGTCTCGAATGCCTGAGGGAGGACGTGGCCAAGGCGATCGACCGGTGACAGGCGGTTCCCGACACCGAGTCGCTGTCGCACGAGATCATGCTCGGGGTCTTGCATAGACAACTGAATACTAATTACTGTTGCCTATCAGCGGTCCAGGCGCCTGGGGACGAAACCTCGACCGACTGTGTACGCCCGCAGGCACGGTGATGTGAAGACCGAGGAGTCCGACATGGGACCACGACCGTCATGAGGGCAGCCGGCCACGAGTCACAGCTCACTCGGCGTCAGTTCGCGCAGATCACGGGCGTGGCGGGCGTGGGTCTGCTCGCCGGGGCCTGCGGAGGGTCCGGTGGAGGAAACGGCAAGCTTCCCACCGTGCACATCCAGGCCCTCGACGGCGGGATGTCGGCGCTCTCGCTCCGGGTGATCGAGGAGGAGGGCTTCGACGAGGCGCACGGGTTCAAGGGCGACTTCCAGTATGTCTCGGCGGATGCGTCGGCCCAGAACTTCCTCGGCCACGAGAGCGACGTCGCGTTCGACATCGGCCCGCCCGACATCGGCGTGATGAAGAGCAAGGGCAACGACGTCGTCATGTTCTCGGGCAACACCAAGAACCATCTCCGGATCATCACCCGTGCCGACGCCCCGTTCGAGTCGATCGACGATCTGGTGGGTCGCAAGGTCGGCCACTACGGCGACGACTCCACCGGCACGCTGTCGCTCTCGATGCTGCTCGATCAGTATCACGACGGACTGAGCTTTCAGAAGGACTTCCGCCTGGTACTGGCGGCACCCGCGGCCCTGGTGCCCCTGCTCGCCTCCGACCAGGTCGACGCGATCCTGAACTTCGAGCCCAACATCAGTCGAGCCACCCAGACCGTGAAGGGCGGCATCAAGGAGGTCTACGACCTTGGCGCGGAGTGGGAACGACACACCGGTGGCACCCTCTGGACGACGACGGTCGGCGCGTTCCGCGGCTGGCTGACGAAGAACCCCCGGCTCGCGAAGGCCGTGCTCGCCGCGTGGGGCGACGCGGCGAAGGTCCTGAACGCCGATCCGGGCAAGATCGTCGCCGACCGCGCATACAACGATCTGCTGGGTCTCCGTGGTAAGGGGCTCGAGACGTTCACGACCTACCTCGAGAAGCGCAAACTGTTCACCACCGGCCTCACGCCAGAAGAGGCGAGCAACATCGGAACCTTCCTCGAGCTGATGGCGAAGCAAGGCACCCTGTTCGACAAGGCACCCCGGCATGTGGCCGAGCCACTCGACTCGCTCCTGAAGTAGACGTCCATGACCACCGACGCGAGGACGCAGGGCGGATGGTCGCGTTCGAAGGTCCTCCTCCGCGCGCTCCCGGTCGTGTCCGTGCTCGTCATGGTCCTGCTCTGGACCGTCGTCTACCGGTTCACGGTCTTTCTGCCGTCACCGAGCGAGGTCACGTCGGCGGCCATCGAGATCGTGAGCGATCCCGCCACCTACGGCCCCGTGTTGAGCTCCCTGGTCCGCCTGGTCATCGGCATCGGTGTCGGCATGATTGCGGCACTCCTGCTCTGTCTCGCGGGAATGCGCAGCAGCTTCGTGCAGGCGATGGTCAGAACATACGTCCGGATCGCCATCGTGGTGCCGAGCCTGTTGCTCGCACTCCTCGGCCTGGTGATCCTCGGCACCACGACCTGGAGCGCCGTCCTCATCGTCGCGGTGCTCGTGTTCCCGTTCGCCGCGGTACCGATGCAGGACGGGCTCCGGTCGTTGGAGGGCGCCCATCTGGAGGCCGCGCACGTCTACCGGTTCGGCCGGGCCAGGACGATACGCCACGTCGTCCTGCCGCACATGGCTCCGTACGTCTTCTCGGCCATTCGCAACTCGCACGCGCTCGGGTGGAAGGTGCTCATCGTCGCCGAGATCTTCGCGGTGCGATCAGGGATAGGTCACGAGTTCCAGAGAGCGTTCGACCTGTTCGACATCGCTCGCGTCGCCGTCTGGTTGATCGTCTTCCTCGCCATCATCGCCGTCATCGAGTACGGCGTTCTCGAGATCGTCGAGCGACGGGTCTTCCGATGGCGACCGGGCAAGCACCGCGAGCAGCTCGTTGCGGCCGGCTGACGACAACGTGCGCGACCACTCGGGACGGGAACATGTCTGAGAAATACGTCGAGGTCCACAACCTGACAACGTGGTATGACCCGGCTGTGCCCATCCTCGAGGACGTCAGCTTCGAGATCGGCAGCGGAGAGTTCATCTGCGTACTCGGGCCCAGTGGGTGCGGCAAGTCCACGCTGCTGGCCACGCTCAGTGGCCTGAAGCCTCCGCAGGCCGGACGCATCCTCGTCGACGGCGAGGACATCTACGACCGGCAGGCATCGCTTCCCCGTCTCGGTTACGTCTTCCAGGACCACAGACTCCTGCCGTGGCGCACCGTCTCGCAGAACATCTCGCTCGCGCTCGACGCCGCCGGCGTGGCATCCGAGGAGCACGAGGACATCATCAGGACCTACCTCGACGCGCTCCAGATAGGTTCGTTCCACGACGCGTGGCCGCTGAACCTCAGTGGCGGTCAACGCCAGCGTGCCTCCATCGCCCGAGCCATGGCGATCGATCCCGACTACCTGTTGATGGACGAGCCGTTCAGCACATTGGATGAGCTCACGGCGCGTGAGCTCCGCGACGAGCTGCTCAGGATCTGGGAGGCGTCGGGGAAGACGATCGTCTTCGTCACCCACTCGGTGCACGAGGCCATGTTCCTCGCCGACCGCATCTTCGTCCTCAGCACCTACCCCGGCCGCCTGTACCGGACGATCGACGTGAACGTGCCCCGCGTGCGCTCGCACGAGGACGTCGACCTCGCCAAGCTGGAGGCCAGCGTCATCGAAGACCTGCTCGTCGAGTGGGGGCAGAAGGGCGCCCCGGCCCCGGAACGGGAATCGACGTGAGGACCACCGACGTGCGGGAGCGCGAAGCGGACCCGCCGAACGTGACGGTGCCCCGTCGCCGGGTGCGCGACCTCACCACCCGCCTGGTGCCACGCGACTCGTTGGCGGCGGTGGTCGCGGTCCTGTCGATCGTCGTCGCGTGGTACCTCGTCGCCGCGGCCGTACCGCGCCTTCCGGTACCGACCGAGACCCTGGGTGCGGCGGCCCGCATCCTCGCCGACCCGAGCTCCTACGTTGACGTGCTCTCGACGCTGCGGCGTGTCGCCATCGGCTTCGTCGCGAGCACGATCCTGGGAGTCGTCATCGGTGTGGCCATGGGCAGCTCACCGTGGTGGCAAGGGGTGCTCAAGCCGTGGGTGCTGGCCGCGCTGGCGGTCCCCGGGCCGGTCGCCATCATCTTCGCCACATTGCTCATCGGCATCTCGGAGCTGAGCGTCCTCATCGCCCTCGTGTTCATCGTGACGCCGTACGCGTCGAACATCCTCGTCAGTGCCGTCGCCGGACGGGATCACTCGCTGGAGGAGATGGCGTACGTCTTCAAGTTCACGTCGATGAAGCGTTTCCGTCACGTGGTCCTGCCGCAGCTGCTGCCGGCACTGTTCGCGGCGATGCGCACGTCGTTCGCCCTCTCCTGGAAGCTGGTCGTCGTCATCGAGGCCGTCGGTGCGAGCCGCGGCATCGGGACACAGATCAGTCGCAGCTTCCGCCTGCTGGACGTCGCCTCGGGCATCGCCTGGGCCGCGCTGTTCGTGATCGTCATGTGGCTGATCGACGCGATCGGGTTCCAGCGAGTCGAACGACACCTGTACCGGTGGCGGTCAGGGACGAGGGTGGCATGAGCGGCGCCGACTACCCGGCTCCCCATGCGGTCGGACAGGCCCTCCCCCGTGAGGACGGCTACGAGAAGGTCACCGGTCGCGCGATGTTCGCCGGCGATGTCAGGCTGCCGGGAATGCTGGAGGCCGCCGTCGTGCGCAGCCCGGTTCCCAAGGGTGTGATCAGACGGATCGACGTCGAGGCCGCGTTGGCGACCCCGGGCGTCCACGCCGTGCTCACCGCGGCCGATCTGCGCAAGCCTCCCGTCGGATGCACCGACACCAGGTACGGCGTGGTGATCCGCGACAGACCCATCCTCGCCGAGGACCGCGTCACCTTCGCCGGCGAGCCGGTCGCGGCAGTGGTCGCCGACACCCGGCAGCTGGCTCGATCGACAGCGCTCGCGGTGACCGTCGAGATCGAGGCGGAGGAAGCAGCACTCACGCTCGACGACGCACTGCTTCCACACAGTCCACTTGTCCATCCCACGGGGTTCGAGGTCGAGGATGCCGTGTACTCCTCGCCCCTGCCGCTCACCTTCGGTGAGTCGAACA
The DNA here is from genome assembly GCA_009379955.1 of Streptosporangiales bacterium. Classification (NCBI taxonomy): domain Bacteria; kingdom Bacillati; phylum Actinomycetota; class Actinomycetes; order Streptosporangiales; species Streptosporangiales bacterium. The sequence continues at coordinate 40,616 of WHST01000044.1, forward strand.
CCGGGCTGGTGTACGAGACGTCCCGCGGCGACGTCGACGCCGCACTTCGCGACTGCGCCCGCACCTTCGAGGGCACCTACCGGTTCCCGGCCGTCTACCAGTACGCGATGGAGCCGTTCACCGTGGTCGCGAAGACGGTGGAGGACACCATCACGGTGTGGTCGCCGGCGCAGCACCCGTCGCAGGTGACGCGTGACCTGGCCCGCCTGTTCGGTGTCGGCGTCAACGACGTGCGGGTCTCCGTGCCGTTCGTCGGCGGAGGCTTCGGGAGCAAGTCCTTCACCCACATCGAACCGCTCACGGTCGCGCTGTCGCGTGCCGTGGGACGCCCGGTGCGCCTGGAGTTCGACGTGTCCGAGGCGATGACCGTCAGCCGCCGGCACAACGCCCTCGCCCGGATCCGCTCGGGCGTGGACGAGGACGGCGACATCGTCGCCTACGACCTGGACATCTCCTACGACACCGGCGCGTACACGCTTCTCGGCCCGTACGTCGTGGCCAAGGGTGTCTTCCGAGGCCTGGGCGCGTACGACTTCCCGCACTATCGGGCTCGTGGACGGTTGGTCTTCACCAACACGTCTCCTGCCGGCTCGATGCGCGCGGTCGGTGGCCCGCAGGCGGCGTTCGCCCTCGAGTCACACCTGGACGAGATCGCCGTGGCGCTCGACCTCGATCCGGTCGAGACACGTCGCCGCGTCGTCGCACGGCGCGGAGCCGAGTTCAGGGCCGGCCGTACCCCCATGGACGCCGACATCTCCGAAGGCCTCGACTCGCTGGAGCGACTCGCACGAGATCTCGACACCGGCACCCCTTCGCAGTCGCGCCAACGGTTCGGCACGGGGTTCGCCATGGGGGTGGCCGATCCGGGAGCATCGCCGGTCTCGACGGCGGTGCTGCGGTTGGCCGCGGACGGGTCGCTGACGGTCGCGGTCGGGAGCACCGAGATCGGTCAGGGCGTCCGCACCGTCATGCGTCAGATAGCGGCGGACGCACTCGGGGCTCGCTACGACGACGTCACCGTGACCCCGACCGACACGGGTCACGGTCCGTACGACGCGTCCACCGGAGCCAGCCGGTCGACCTCGATGTCGGGTCTCGCCGTGTACCGCGCGGCTTCCGGCATTCGCGCGCGGTTGGTGCGGGCGGCAGGTGACGAGTGGGACTGCTCCCCCGACGACGTCGTCGTCCACGAGGGAGTCGTGACCGGCCCCGGCGACCGTGCCAGGCCGATGGAGTACTTCGTCCACCGGCACTTCGGCCAGAACGGTGGGAACTTCTACGGAATCGGTGAGGTGACGGGAGGCGAGTTCGCCACGACACCCGCGTTCTGGGAGGTCGGTGCGGGTACCGCGAGCGTGAGCGTGGACACGGACACCGGCCAGGTGCGGCTGATCGGCTATGCCTCGGTGGCGGACGTCGGCAAGGCCGTCAACCCGCTGCTCCTCGCCGGCCAGGAGCACGGTTCGGTGGTCCAGGGCATCGGTCACACCCTGTACGAGGAGCTGGAGTGGGATCAGGGGCAGCTCGCCAACGACTCCCTGCTCTCCTACCGGGTGCCGCGGACGACGGATGTCCCGGAGAGCTTCGCCGAGGCGTTCATCGAGAACGGCGACGGCCCGGGCCCGTACGGCGCGAAGGGCGCGGGTGAGGGCGGCATCCTCCCCGTCGGAGCCGCGATCGCCAACGCGGTGTACGCCGCCACGGGCGCGCGCCTGCGCGAGCTCCCGCTGACACCTGAGCGCGTATGGCGGGCACTCCGAGACCTGGACGGAGCCTCGGATGAGCGCTGACCCCCGCAGCCACGAGGTTCCGATCGCGTGTGCGGTGAACGGCCGTACCGTCGAGCTGACCGTGCAGGCGCACGAGCTGGCCATCGACGTCATCAGGGACACGCTCGGACTCACGGGGACGAAGCGGTCCTGCGACGTCGAGGTGTGCGGGGCCTGCGCCATCCTCGTCGACGGTCGCACCGTGAGCTCGTGCACGACGCTCGCTCTCGAGCTGGACGGGCGTCAGGTGCGCACCATCGAGGGTCTGGGCAACCCCGACGGCACGCTGCACCCGCTGCAGCAGTCGTTCCTCGATCACGGCGCGCTCCAGTGCGGATTCTGCACGGCGGGCTTCCTGCTGACCGCCCACGAGCTGCTCACCGACGGCGTGCGGGAGCGGGAGGAGCTGCGCGAGGCATTGGAAGGAAACATCTGTCGCTGCACCGGGTACGTCACGATCATGGACGCCGTGGTCGCCGCAGCCGACAGCATGGACCGAGCCGACGAGGGAAGGCACACATAGTGGACCGGCTGCCGAGCAACTTTCGCGAACAGGTCGATTTCCTCGAGGCGCGAGGCGATCTCGTCCGGATCAGGAAGACCGTCGACCCGCGTTTCGAGGTGGCCGCCGTCGCCACCAGGATGGATCCGGGACCCGCGTTGCTCTTCGAGGACGTCGCGGGTCACGACCTTCCCGTCGTCATCGGCACCGACGGCGACCGGCAGCGCATCGCGGCGTCTCTCGGCGTGTCGACGATGGACCTCGCCCAGCACTACGCCGACGCGATCGCCCACCCGATCGCGCCGGAGTTCGTCGAGACCGGACCCGTCAAGGAGGTCGTCCGCACGACGGACATCGACCTCGCGGCGGAGATGCCGGTGCTGACGCACTACGAGCGCGACGGCGGCCCCTACCTGACCACGGGCATCGTCGTGGCCGAGGACCAGGAGCGCGGCGTACGCAATCTGTCCTACCACCGGTTGCAGGTGACGGGACCCGACGAGCTACGCGGGCTCCTCCTCCCCCGGCACCTGCGCAGGATGCTGGAGGCCGCGGAGGCCGAGGACCGCCCGGTCCCCGTCGCGATCGTGTTGGGGATGGACAGCGCCGAACGTCTCGCGGCGGCGACGTGGGGCTCGTCGATCCCACTGGGCTTCGACGAGCTCGGCATCGCCGGTGCGCTCAAGGGCTCGCCGGAGCGGCTCGTCAGATGCGAGACGGTGCCGGTGCACGTGCCTGCGCACGCCGAGATCGTCATCGAGGCCGAGATCGAGCCCGGTGTGCGCCTGCCCGAGGGACCGTTCGCGGAGTACACGGGCAACTACGGCAGGGAGACCAAGAGCCCGGTCTTCCGCGTGAAGGCCATCACCCGCCGCGCCGACGCCCTCTGCCAGTCGCTGGTCGCGTTCACGTCCGAGCACCACAACCTGCTCGGCATGCCGTACGAGCCGGTCGTCCTCTCGACCCTGCGCGGCATGCTCCCCGACACCGAGGCCGTCCACATCACGCCGGGCGGCTGCGGCAAGTTCCACGCCGTCGTGCGCATCCGCAAGCGTCACCAGGGCGACGGCAAGGACGCCATCATCGCCGCCCTGTACGCGGTCAGGGACATCAAGCACGTGACCGTCGTCGACGACGACGTCGATCCCTTCAACGCCCGCGACGTGGAGTGGGCCGTGGCGACACGCTTCCGCGCCGACCGCGACCTCGTCGTCATCGAGGGCGGCAAGGGCAACGAGCTCGACCCGTCGGTGGGCGAGGACGTCATCACCGCCAAGCTCGGGATGGACGCGACCAAGCCATTGGGCGCCGCCGGTCGGTTCGAGAAGGTCAAGGTCCCCGGTGCGGCCGACCTCGACCTGTCGCAGTACCTCGGTTGACCAGAACGCATCGGCAAGGAGTGAACGGTTGCTTCCGCGGTTCGCAGTCGAACGCCCCCGGTCTCTCACCGATGCACTCGATCTGCTGCAGCGCTTCGGTGACGACGCGGCCTTCTACATGGGCGGCACCGAGCTCCTGCTCCTGATGAAGCTCGGCATGGCGGACGCGTCACTACTCGTCGACGGCAAGCGCCTGCCCGAGCTGCGGCGCCTCGACAGCACCGATGGCATCCTGCGCATCGGGGCCGGTGAGACACACCGTGACATCGAGCGTTCGCCCGTCGTACGCACGGCGATGCCGGCACTCGCCGCACTGGCGCGCGGTGTGGCCAACCTGCGCGTGCGCAACGCCGGCACGCTGGGCGGCAACCTGTGCTTCGCCGAACCGCACTCGGACCCGGCCACCCTGCTGATCGCGCTGGGTGCGGAGGTCCGGCTCGCCTCCACCGGGGGCGAGCGGACAGTGGCACTCGAGGACTTCATCCTGGGCGCGCTGACGACAGCTCTCGCGGACGGCGAGGTCATGACGGAGGTCCACGTCCCGATCCCGCGCCACGACGTCGCCGTCGCGTACGAACGCGTCAAGTTCCGCGAGCGGCCGGTCGTCAACGTGGCAGTCGTGCACGACGCGCATGCGCCACGCGTCGTCGTCGGAGCCGTCGGCAACCATCCGTGCCGGGTACCCGAGGCGGAGGCGCGCCTGGCGGCCGACCCGTCGGACACCGATGCCGTCGCAGCGGCGGCCGGTGCGGCCGCGAACCCGGTGGCCGACGCCGACGGAAGCGACGACTACAAACGCCACCTGGTGTACGTCGCCACGAAACGAGCCTGCACCGCAGCCGGCGTGACCTGACCGTCCGCGTCCGGCGGGACTTGTCAGTCATCCATCGCCGCTGGTACGGCGACCCCGGGCGGGTGACAAGGGTGGACTCGGTCGTGGTGCCGGTCGCCTCGCGGCCACGACACGTGAACGGCACCCTCACCGTGTCGGGGCATGGTGAGGGTGCCGTTCACGGGTGCGCTGCGAGGGTCGTCGGTGGAGCTTCACCTCACCGACATGGACTTCACCTCGTCCCGGCACGAGGTGAAGTCCACGTTGATCA